>NZ_JBHVFE010000594.1:0-4791 GCF_042801945.1 Kitasatospora sp. NPDC057542 | reverse complement strand
GGGCCGGTGAGCGACGCCGCTCAGTGCTACTGCTTCTGGTTGAGCTTCTTGGCGATCTCGTCGTCGTACTTCTTGGCCGTGGAGGCGAAGTCACCGCCCTGGAGAACAGCGGTCAGGAACTCCTTGACCGGGTTCGGGTTGTCCTCGACGCTGGCCCAGTTCGGGGTGTTCGGGGTGATCGCGCCGACCGTGGCGGCCTGCTGGGCGGCCTTGGCGAAGTCGCCCTGGATGCCGGCGTTCAGCGCGGGCTTGTTCGTGGTGATGCCGGCCGCGGCGAACAGGCCCTCGTTCTTGTCGTTGAGGGCGATCTTCAGGAAGTCCTTGGCCATGTCGGTGTTCTTGCTCTGCGAGGCGATCGCGAGGTTCGAACCACCGAGGAACACGCCGGTGGGCTTGTCGGCGGTCTTGCCGGGGAGCGGGAAGTAACCGATCTTGTCCTTCGGCATGGCCTTCTCGTCCGGCAGCTCCCAGCCGAGGCCGATCATCGCGCCGATGTTGCCCTGGGCGAAGACGTCCTTCTGCTGCGGGGTGGCCTCGTCCTTGTCCTTCGGACCGGTGGCCGAGTAGCCCTGGAGCTTCTTGTAGGTCTCGAAGGCCTTCTGGCTCTCGGGCGAGGACAGGCCGCCGACCCACTTGTCGCCGTCCTTCTTGGCGATCTTGCCACCCTCGCTGGTGAGCAGACCGAAGTAGACGTACCACTCCTGGCCCGGCATGTAGATCGGGTCGACGACGCCCGGGGTGGCCTTCAGCTTCTCCAGGTCGGTGTAGAACTCGTCCAGGGTCTTCGGCGTGTCGGTCAGGCCGGCCTTGGCCCACAGGTCCTTGTTGTAGGCGACCACGCGGTTGGTGACGTACCACGGGGCGGCGTACTGCTTGCCGTCCATGAGGGCGGACTCGTTCTGGTTGGCGGGCCAGGCGTCGCCGCCCAGGGCGGCCTTGTCCTTGGTGATGTCGAGCAGACCACCCGAGGCGGCGTAGCCGGCGGTCTGGGTGTTACCGACCTCCAGGACGTCGACCGAGCCCTCCGACAGCGCGGCGGTGACCTTGGCGCCGATGCCGGTCCACTCCTGGGTGGCGTACTCGACCTTCGAACCCGGGTAGGTGGTCTCGAACTCGGTCTTGACCGCGTCGGTCCAGCCCTTCGGGGCGGAACCGGTCATGGTCCACACCTTCAGCGTCTTGCCCTTGTACTTGTCGGCCGCCGAGGAGGACGAGGACGTGGAGTCGCCCTCGCTCTTCTTGCCGTCCGAGCTGCAGGCCGCCAGGCCGACGACCATTGCTGCGACGCCGACCGCCGCGATGAGCTGACGCTTCACGCCATCCTCCTGAGGGATGCCTGGGTTGCCCCCGTCGGGCGGCAGCGGCAGACCCACACAAAGCGGGGGGGAAGGTGCCGCGGACCCCTTCGAACGGGTGGGGGGATTCATAGTGACCGGCCTAGTGGTGTAGACCAGATGCCTGGAGCTTGGCCTAGACCAATGGGCCTGTCAACGGCTGTTCGACCGATCCCGACCACCCGTTATCAAGCCGACACCGCACATCGTTCATCGCGTGATGAGGTATTCGTTCCGTAGCCATACATGCAACGATGTGAGCCGTTAACGATGTGGTGGGGTCGCCGAAGACCTCGCGAGAAGCGGGAGAACAGGTCCGATGAGCAGCGACGGGGGAACCAGCGCCCAGGTCAACGACCCCGAGGTGAACAGCCTCCCGGCGCAGGCCGGTACCGACCCGACCGCGCGCGTCCCCAAGTACTACGGCCTGAAGCGGCACCTGCTGCAGCTCACCGAGACCCAGCCCGCCGGCACCCCGGTGCCGCCCGAGCGCGCGCTGGCCGCCCAGTTCGACACCTCGCGCACCACCGTGCGCCAGGCCCTCCAGGAGCTGGTCGTCGAGGGCCGGCTGGAGCGCATCCAGGGCAAGGGCACCTTCGTCGCCAAGCCCAAGGTCGCCCAGGCCCTCCAGCTGACCTCCTACACCGAGGACATGCGGGCCCAGGGCCTGGAGCCCACCTCCCGGCTGATCGAGATCGGCTACATCACCGCCGACGACCGGCTCGCCCCGCTGCTCGACATCAAGCCCGGCGGCCGGGTGCTGCGGATCGAGCGTCTGCGGCTGGCCAACGGCGACCCGATGGCCATCGAGGTCGCCCATCTGTCCGCGAAGCGCTTCCCCGCCCTGCGCCGCAACCTGGCCAAGCACAACTCGCTGTACGCGGCACTGCGCGAGGTGTACGGGGTCACCGTGGCCGAGGCCGAGGAGACCATCGAGACCACCCTGGCCAACCCGCGCGAGGCCGGCCTGCTCGGCTCCGACCTCGGCCTGCCGATGCTCCAGCTCTCCCGGCACTCCTTCGACGCCGAGGGCGATCCGGTCGAGTGGGTCCGCTCGATCTACCGCGGCGACCGCTACAAGTTCATCACCCGGCTGAAGCGTCCGGAGTAACCCCACTCCCCCACCGCACTTCGGGCACCGGCGCACGCGACCCGCGCGCGCCGGTGCCATGTGCGTTCTGCGACGGCGCCCCGACATCCTGCGACGGCGGCGCCCGTTCCGTCCACCGCGGTACCGCGTTTCCGTTGCCCCGCAGCGCCTTTGCGCCCCTCGGCAGTGGCACCTTTGCGCCCCTCGACGACGGACATCGGCCGGTTGCGTCCGACTGGCGGGAAGTTCCGTCGATTCCGGTGACACGGATCACCTCATGCTCTAGATTGCGCAGCCGTACTGAACCTGACTGCCGATCACCGATGGTGCTGCTCGGCGGGCCCGTACGGCGCTCGGCGCCGACCGGGCTGCGGCGCCGACGGGGACCTCTCCGGAGCGGAGCCGACGATGCCCTCTGATCCCCCGACCGTCGACGATGTCATGCCCGAGCCGGCCGGGACGTCCGTCCCGGCGGTGACGCCCGAACGGGTGCTGGCCGGCCTCGCCCTGCTCGTGCCGATCGTCGTGATGCTCTGGGTGTCCTCGTACGACAAGGGCGACCCGGCGGTGGCCGGGATGCCGTTCTTCTACTGGTACCAGCTGCTCTGGGTGCCGGTGTCGGCCGTGTTCACGGTCGCCGCCTACCTGCTGATCAACCGGGACGAGCAGGCCCGCAAGGCGGCCCGGAAGGGCGGTGCGCGATGAAGGACGTCAACGCGCCGGCCCTCGTGGTCTTCGTGCTGTTCTTCGCCCTCGTCACCGTGATGGGCTTCCTCGCCTCGCGCTGGCGCCGCGCGGACGACGCGGCGCACCTGGACGAGTGGGGCCTGGGCGGCCGCAGCTTCGGAACCTGGGTCACCTGGTTCCTGCTCGGCGGCGACCTCTACACCGCGTACACCTTCGTCGCCGTCCCGGCGGCGGTGTACGCGACCGGCGCGGCGGGCTTCTTCGCGGTGCCGTACACGATCATCGCCTACCCGCTGGTCTTCCTCTTCCTGCCCCGGCTCTGGTCGGTCTCCCGGGTGCACGGCTACGTGACCCCGGCCGACTTCGTGCGCGGCCGGTACGGCTCGCGGCCGCTGTCGCTGGTGGTGGCGCTCACCGGCATCCTGGCCACCATGCCATACATCGCCCTGCAACTCGTCGGCATCCAGGCCGTGTTGGACGTGCTGGGGGTCGGCGGCGGGGAGAACGCCAACTGGTTCGTCAAGGACCTGCCGCTGTTCATCGCCTTCGGCGTGCTGGCCGCGTACACCTACTCCTCCGGCCTGCGCGCCCCGGCGCTGATCGCCTTCGTCAAGGACGCCCTGGTCTACATCGTGATCATCGTCGCGGTGATCTACATCCCGATCCGGCTCGGCGGCTACGGGCACATCTTCGACACGGCCGCGCAGCACTTCAAGGAGGCCAAGGCCGGCTCGCTGACCATCCCCGAGAACAAGCAGTGGACGTACGCCACGCTCGCCCTCGGTTCGGCGATGGCGCTGTTCATGTACCCGCACTCGGTGACCGGTGTGCTGGCCTCCAAGTCCCGCAACACCGTGCGCCGCAACATGGCGATCATGCCCGCCTACTCGCTGATGCTGGGCCTGCTGGCGCTGCTCGGCTTCATGGCGATCGCGGCGGGCGTCGGCAAGGGCGTCAAGGGCTACAACTCCCAGCTGTCGGTGCCGCAGCTGTTCGCGGACATGTTCCCGGACTGGTTCACCGGCGTGGCCTTCGCCGCGATCGGCATCGGCGCGCTGGTGCCGGCCGCCATCATGTCCATCGCGGCGGCCAACCTGTTCACCCGCAACGTCTACAAGGAGTGGCTCAAGCCCGCCGCCACCCCCGCCGACGAGACCCGGATCGCCAAGCTGGTCTCGCTGCTGGTGAAGGTCGGCGCGCTGGTCTTCGTGCTCGGCATGGACAAGCAGGCCGCGATCAACCTCCAGCTGCTGGGCGGCCTGTGGATCCTGCAGACCTTCGTGGCGATCGTCGGCGGCCTGTTCACCCGCTGGTTCCACCACTGGGCGCTGTTCGCCGGCTGGGCGGCCGGCATGGTGTACGGCACCTGGAAGGCGTACGGGATCGCCAGCCCGGCCACCAAGCACTTCGGCGGCAACGCGGCCGAGATCCCCGGCATCGGCGAGATCGGCTACATCGGCCTGACCGCCTTCGCCCTCAACCTGATCGTCTCGGTGGCGCTCACCCTGGTGCTGCGGGCGCTCAAGGCGCCGGACGGCCCGGACGAGACCAAGCCGTCCGACTACAGCGCCGAAGCCGGCGACGAAGAGCTGAAGAACGCGCCGGAGCCTGTAGCGGCGCACTGATTCGCGCGGTACGCGCCCTGTGATCGCGCCGCCTTCTCCGTGAACACTGGAGAAG
>NZ_JBHVFE010000593.1:0-4822 GCF_042801945.1 Kitasatospora sp. NPDC057542 | reverse complement strand
GCCCGAGGAGAAGACCTCCTCGGGCGCGGCCCGTTCCGTCTCTTCGGCCGTCCGCCCCTCCGCACGGTTCCTACGGTTCGAGGCGGTGCGGGCCCCGGAAGAGGAACGTGGCCTCACGGATCGACGGCAGGCCCAGGGCGAGCATGAGCAGCCGGCCGAGCCCCAGACCGAACCCGCCGTGCGGCGGGGTGCCGTAGCGGAAGCAGTCGAGGTACCCGGAGAGCGGCCCGGTGTCCATGCCCTTCTCCCGGGCCTGGGCGACGAGGCGGTCGTACCGGTGCTCGCGCTGGGCGCCGGTGGTGATCTCCACGCCCTTCCACAGCAGGTCGAAGGACTCGGTGACGGTCGGGTCGTCCTCGGGCCGCAGGTGGTAGAACGGCCGCACGGCGGCCGGGAAGCGGGTGACGAAGACGAACTCGTGCCCGGTCTCCTCGGCGATCAGACCGCACAGCGCGCGCTCGCCCTCGGGGTCGAGGTCGTCCTTGGCGCCCTCCCGGTCCCAGCCGGTGGCGCGGAGCCCGGCCAGCGCGTCGGCCATCGTGATCCGGGGGAACGGCAGCCCGGGAACCGTCACCGGGGTACCGAAGTGCTCGGCGATCGCCGCACCGTGGCGCTCGGCCACGGCGGCCAGCACCCGGTGCAGCATCCGCTCCTCGAAGGCCATCACGTCCTCGACCCCGTCGATCCAGGCGATCTCGACGTCGACCCCGGTGAACTCGGTGGCGTGCCGCGAGGTGAAGGACGGCTCGGCCCGGAACACCGGCCCGATCTCGAAGACCCGGTCGATGCCGCCCGCGATGGCCATCTGCTTGTAGAACTGCGGGGATTGGGCGAGGAAGGCGGTGCGGCCGAAGTAGCCCACCTCGAACACCTCGGCGCCCGACTCGGAGGCCGTCCCCATCAGCTTCGGCGTGTGCAGCTCGGTGAAGCCCTCCTCGGCCGCCACCTCGCGCATCGCCCGCTCGACGGTCGTCTGGACGTCGAAGACCAGGTGCTGGGAAGGGCGGCGGATGTCGAGGAACCGCCAGTCCAGGCGCTGGTCGATGCCGGTCTTCTCGTCGATCGGCAGCTTGGGCTCGGCCGGCGAGACGACCTCCACGCGGGACGGGACGATCTCCAGGCCACCGAGCTTGACCTGCGGGTTGGCGACCACCTTGCCGGTGATCTTCACGGCGGACTCGACCGTCACGCCCTCGAAGGCGGCCTCGATGGCGTCGCCCTCCCCACCGCGCACGTGGGTGACCTGCACGAGACCGGTGTGGTCCCGGACCAGGACGAACTGGATGCGCCGCTGGAGCCGGAGCGTGTTCACCCACCCGTAGACGGTGACCGTCTCTCCGAGGTGCGAGTGAAGCTCGGCGACGAGGGTGCGCGTCATGACAGGGAACTCCCTGGGGTGCGGGCGCGTTGGTCGCGCCACGTCGACGGGCGGTAAACGGCCGCCCTGGGCGCGTTCACCGTAGAGGATCAAGCTCCGCGCCGTCGCCCGGTTTTCCCGCTGTTCGGAGAGCGGGCGGTGGTGCCGTACGGACGACCGCGCGCCGACTTCGGCCTACGCTGGCTGGAGGGGGGTCTCGGGCACCACCGGCCACCACCTCACGGAGTCGCCATGGCCACCACGAAATGGTTCTTCGAGCCCAGCCACACCGGTGCGGAATTCCGCGCCAGACACATGATGGTCACCTACGTGCGCGGCCAGCTGAAGAACGTGCGCGGCTTCCTGGAGGTGGACCCGGACGCTCCGGAGCAGGCCCGGGTCGAGGCGACCATCGACGCGACCCAGGTGTACACCGGTTCGCCCGAGCGGGACGCGCACCTGCGCAGCGCCGACTTCTTCGACGTCGAGCACCACCCGACCTGGACCTTCGTCGGGTCACGGGTCCACCAGGTGAGCGCGAGCGGCTTCGAGGTCACGGGGCAGCTCACCATCCGCGGCGTGACGCGCCCGGTCACCTTCGACGTGAGCCACCTCGGGCAGTGGGACACCCCGTGGTGGGAGGACGGGCGCGACCTCGGCCCCAGGCGGCGCGCCGGATTCACCGCCGCCACCCGGATCAACCGTCAGGACTTCGGCGTGAGCTGGAACGACGTGGTGGACCGGGGCGGTGCGGTGGTCGGTGACATGGTCGACGTCACGGTCGATGTCGAGGCGGTCCTGGAGAGCGTCCCCGAGACCGGCGGTGCCGCCTGACCGGACGCGCGCAACCTTTCGGCCCGCTCACCGCATCCAAGTGATGGCGGGGCTGCGGGAGGGGAGGGGCGCCACACGCGGGGCGGGCCGAATCCGGTGCAGACCGTCGAATGCATTCGCATTCATTCGGTGCGTATACGACTCACATTATCGGAGCCGGCCCCGAATCCTGTTGCACAGCCGTGACAGCCGCGCACGGAAAACCGTTCGACCGGGGACTTTCGAGGGTTAGCATTCCGGAATGGAATCGAATCTCCCCCAGATACGGAGTTCCTCCGACGACGCGGACCCCCAGCCGTCCCGCAACGCGCCGCTCCGGCTGGCCCGCCTCGGTGGGACCTTCCTGGGGGTGAGTGTCGTGTCCGGCGTGCTGCTGGCAGGTCTCGCCCTGCCCGTCGCCGGCGGCATCGGGCTGACGGCCAAGGGCACCGCGGAGGGGTTCGAGGACGTTCCCTCCGACTTCAAGACCCCGCCGCTCACCCAGGCCACCCAGATCTTCGACGCCAAGGGCGGCCTCATCGCCAAGGTCTACGAGCGCGACCGCACCGTCATCACCGCCGACCAGATGTCACCGTTCATGCGGCAGGCCCAGGTCGACATCGAGGACGCCCGCTTCTACGAGCACGGCGCCGTCGACCTCAAGGGCATCCTCCGCGCGCTCAGCAAGAACGCGGAGAGCGGAACCGCCTCCCAGGGCGCCTCGACGCTGACCCAGCAGTACGTGAAGAACGTCAACGTGGAGCAGGCCGGCGACGACCGGGACGCCGTCCTGGAGGCCCAGCGCAAGACCCTGGGCCGCAAGATCCAGGAGCTCAAGGTCGCCATCAAGCTGGAGGAGGAGCTGCCGAAGGAGCAGATCCTCACCAACTACCTCAACATCACGTACTACGGGAACGGCGCCTACGGCGTGGAGGCCGCCTCCCAGCGCTACTTCGGCAAGACCAACAAGGACCTGACCGTCGCCGAGGCGGCGATGCTCGCCGGGCTGGTGCAGAACCCGTCCCAGTACGACCCGAAGCTGCACCCGCAGGCCGCGCAGAACCGCCGCGACGTGGTGATCGGCAAGATGCTGGAGAACAAGCACATCACCGCCGAACAGGCGCAGGAGGCGAAGGCCGCCCCGCTGGGCCTGAACTTCAAGGCCCCGCAGAACGGCTGCATCACCGCTCAGGCCGGGATGGGCTTCTTCTGCGACTACGTCCGCCACGTGGTCAAGCAGGACCCGGCCTTCGGCCAGGACTCCGCCGAGCGCAAGAAGTTCTGGAACCAGGGCGGTCTGAACATCTACACCACGCTGGACCCGGACAAGCAGGCCGCCGCCCAGAACGCGGTGAGCAACAACGTGCGGGTCACCGACAGCGTCTCCGCCGCCGTCTCCATGGTCGAGCCCGGCACCGGCAAGATCCTCGCCATGGCCCAGACCCGTCCCTACGGCCTGCTGGAGGACAAGAACCAGACCGTCGTCAACCTCAACGTCGACGCGGCGATGGGCGGCGGCAACGGCTTCCAGCCCGGCTCCACGTTCAAGCCGGTCGTCGCGGCCGCGGCACTGGAGGCGGGCGTGCCGGCGACCCAGGAGTACTCGTCCCCGAACAAGCTCGAGTACCCGACGATGAAGACCTGCGAGGGGACCTGGAGGAACGAGGCCCGCCCCAAGACGGTGGTGCCCAACGAATCCGCGAACGAGAAGGGCCCGTACCAGCTGAAGATGGCGATGGCCCTCTCGGTCAACACCTACTTCATCCAGATGGAGCAGGAGATCGGCCTCTGCGCGGTCAAGCAGATGGCCAACAAGCTCGGCATCACCACCAAGGCCAGCGGCAAGCCCCTGGAGGAGGTCCCCGCGATGGCCCTGGGCGTCGAGGAGATGAGCCCGCTGACCATGGCCAACGTCTACGCGACCTTCGCCGCCCAGGGCACCCACTGCGCCCCGATCGCCATCACCAAGATCACCACCGTGGAGGGCAAGGACGTCCCCGTCCCGGCCGGCCACTGCGAGCAGGTGTTCTCCGAGAAGACGGCACGAGCGCTGAACACCGTCCTGAACGGCGTGACCGAGAACAACGGCACCGGCGCGGCGCTCAGCCTGGAGGACAACCGGCAGATCGCCGGCAAGACCGGCACCTCGGACCACAAGAGGGCCGCCTGGTTCAACGGCTACACCCCGCAACTCGCCACCGCCGTCTGGCTCGGCGGCCCCAAGGGCGGCGTCGAGATGCGCGACATCACCATCAACGGGAAGTACCGCGCCGAGGTGTTCGGCGCCGACGGCCCCGGACCGATCTGGCGGGACGCCATGAACCAGGCCCTGCGCGGCACACCCAAGCAGTCCCTGCCGATGGCCGACATCCCCGACGCGGCGCCGCCCAAGACCGACCCGGGCACCACCGGGGCCCCCACCGGCCCGACGACTCCCGCCGGCCCGGCGAACACCACCGACCCGTCGACCCCGGCCGGCCCGGCGAACACCACCGGCCCGACGACCCCGGCCGGCCCGACGAAGACCACCGGCCCGACGACCCCGGCCGGCCCGACGAAGACCACCGGCCCGACGACCACCACCCAGCCCGACCAACAGCACTGACCGCACCCGCCTCGCAGCACGTCGCCCCGCCGAGCACCAGCTCGGCG
>NZ_JBHVFE010000592.1:0-4846 GCF_042801945.1 Kitasatospora sp. NPDC057542 | reverse complement strand
TTGTAGTCGGTGGCCCATAGGCCTATGGGTGCGGCTCCGGCCCAGGTGAGGAACTCGGTCATCATGCGGCCACCGAGTCCCTGGCCCTGGACGTGGTTCAGCAGATACATCGGTCCGAGAGTGACCATCTCGCCGCGGCGCCCGCAGAGAACGCCGACGATCTCGGTTTCAGAACGGAGGACACGGCAGAACAGCAGGTCCGGCTCCTGGTTCGCTGCCTCGATGAACTCCCGCCACTGGTTGATGCCTTCCGCGGTAGCTGACGAGCCGCGATGCTCACGGATCCAGTCCTCGTCGATCCCCACCTCCGGGTTGGGGTATGTCTGCAGCCAAGCCCTCAGCAGCAGCGGCCCCAGCTGCGCGGAGTCGTCCGGACGAGCAGCTTCGATCACGTAGGTCATGGCAACGATCCTCGTCGATCATCCACCGCTTCAGGCCGCCCAGTCAGATGTCACCCGATTTTGGCGCGCTGCTCCGTTCGCGCTCTGGTGCTGGCGAGTCGGTAGGAGTCGGTGGCGTCAAACGCTGGTCCCTCGCGTACACCTTCCCGTCTCGCTAGCCGGACCCGGACCGTCTGGCAGTGCCGGTCCGTCCCGGCACTGTCAGGGCTGCTTACCGCTCACCTCGACATCCCCCGAGACGAACTGCCCCCAGCTTCAGTCAGGTTGCTGCGACAACCCGGCGGTGCAGGTCTCACACCTCACTCGACTCCATGTCACCTCGTGGCGCACCCACCCGGTACGACAAGCACGCGGTCCGCTACGAAGCGACCGTGCTGGTCGCAGCCGTCAACGAGTGGCTGTGACCGGCATCTTTCCGGCCGTGCGGAAAGCGGCGTCAGCGGTGGCTCAGCACGTTGACCATGCGGCCGTTGGGGTCACGGACGAAGAACCGCCGCACGCCCCACTCCTCATCCTGCAGGGGGTGGACGATCTCCGCACCGCTGTCCCGCATGGCCGCATAGGCCGCGTCCACATCATCCACTTCGACACTCATGTCGGGGGTGACCGGCGCAGTCTCGTCGCTGGTCATGAAGCTGACTTGCGCCGCCGGACTGGACGCTGAGGCGAGGGTCATGATCCAGCCGTGGTTCATGACCTCCTCGAAGCCCAGCAGGCCATAGAACTCCCGGTTCTCCTGCGCAGTCTCTGACTGAATGTTGGGCACGACACGGCGAACAGACATCGACGACTCCAGATAAGAACAGACATGGCTCCGAGACCCTCCACAAGTAGTACGGCACACCCACCGCCGCGCAGGGCGCAGCACGGGACGATGCCGGGCCGGACGGGCCCCGCCCGCGGGGCCAGGGCCAGACGCGGCGGCCACCCCACCTGGCGCAGGCCCGGCGGTGTGACTGTGGGGGCGGGGCAGGTAGCCTCGGGCTCCACCGGGCGAGCAGCGCCGTGGCCCATGGCCAGGAGCCTGCGATGGTGCTTCCGGGGCTATCCGCGGTGAAATCTTCGGTGAGATCTTCGGGAGGTCTGTGGTGGCATCTTCGTGGAACAGTTCAATGCGTCTTGGCGTGGTTCTTTGAGTCTCCCGGACCGAATTGTTCGTGGCCGCAAATCGATTTCATCAGGATGCGGTTTCGTGACGGTGCTGAGGCCGCACCTCGATGACGCCCGGGACCGCACCGCGCTGGCGCGGCCAACTGCAACCCGATGGCGTCGGTGCTGCGGCCCTGGAGTGGTGACCTGGAGGCGGCCGGGCTGGCCGAGGAGCAGCGGCCGAGTCGGCGCGGCTGGCGGAGGCCGAACGGCAGGCCTCCCACGCGGTGTGGGCTTGCGAGTACTGGGCGTCGGAACGGGTCGTGCGCCCGGCCTGTCGGCCCGGGACCTTGTGGCCGCCGCTGTCGGGAATGTTGCCGAGCTTCTTGATATCGACGTGGACCAACTCGCCCGGTGCACAGTGCTCGTAACGTCGGATCACGCGGCCGGTGATCGTAGCCCTGGACGGGGCCAGGCGTAGCGTCGCCGACGAGTCCCTCAGGCGTCGTGCCTGATGTCCTGAGCACCCTCAACGGTCGTTCCGCCGGCCGCCGGGGGCCTGCGGTGGGGCGGCAGCCGTGGTGGGAAGGCGCACGGTGAACACCGAGCCGGTTCCAGGCGTGCTGGCCGCGTGGACGTCGCCGCCGTGGATCTCGGCGAGCTTCCGGACGATGGCGAGGCCGAGACCGCTGCCGCCGCTCTGGCGGTTGCGGGACTTCTCGGCCCGCCAGAAGCGCTCGAACACCAGCGGCAGGTCCGCCGCAGCGATGCCGTTGCCGCTGTCGGCGACCTCGATGAGCAGGGCGTCGGCGTCCAGGCGGGTCCGCAGGGTGACCGTGCCGCCCTCCGGGGTGTGCCGGACGGCGTTGGCGACCAGGTTGCCCACCATCTGGCGCAAACGCACCGGGTCGGCGAACACCTCGTATCCGGCCGTGGCCGCGACCGGTTCGACGGTCAGGGTCACGCCCGACGCCTGTGCCCGGGCGCCGTGGGCGGTGGCGACCTGGGCGAGCAGGTCCTCGGCGTCCACGAGCCGGCGGTGCAGGGCGAGTTCGCCGGCGTCGGCGGCGGCGAGGTCCCGCAGGTCGTCGATCACGTGCTGAAGCAGCAGGGCCTCCTCCAGCAGCGAACTCGTCAGGGCTCCGTCGGCGGTGACGATGCCGTCCTCGACGGCCTCCAGCCAACCGCGGATGTTGCTGAGCGGGGTACGCAGTTCGTGCGCGATGTCGCCCACCATCGCCCGGCGCAGCTCCTCGAGTTGTTCGCGGCGCTGAGCCATGGCGTTGAAGGCGGCGGCGAGTCCGGCGATCTCGTCGCGGCCGGTCGTGGCCACCCGGGCGGAGAGGTCCCCGTCGGTCATCCGCCTGGCGGCGCGGGTGAGTGCGTTCAGCGGCCGGGAGAGCCGCAGTCCGACCGTCGTGGTGATCGCCACGGTGATCGCCAGGACCAGCGCGGCGACCTCGGCGACCCGCCCGCGGTGGGGGGCGGACAGGACGGGGGCCGGATCCTCCGCCCCGGCGGGTGCGCCGACGAACAGCAGCACGGGCGGTGCCACGTACCGGACGAGTTGCTGCCGGCGGGAGTTGGCGAGGCAGGCGGAGATCACCTGTTCCTGCGCCGGGTCACGGGACGGGGACCACTGCAGCGCCAGGGACAGCGTGACGGGCCGGATCTGCTGGCGCTCCAGGCAGGCGTTGACGAGTGCGGTGAGGTCGGCGAGGGCCGCGCTCTCGGTGCGGGTCGGGGCGTCCAGCACCAGGGGGGACGCGCAGCGCGCGCTGGGGGCGTGGTCGCCGGGGACGCTCACCACGGGGTGTCCGGCGGGGTCGTCGGTGACGGTCGCCTCGACGCCCAGTTCCGACCGCAGGCAGCCGGCCCGGTTCCGTGCGGCCTCCTCCATGGCCGTGCGCTCGGCGGTCGTCAGCCGGAACGGGCCCACGGCGCGGGCGTCGATCCGGTCGGCGGGGGCATCGGGCAGCATGGCGAGATCGACGGAGAGCGGGTCGACGGTGGTGGTGGGGGTGTGGGGCAGGGCCGTGCGGTCGGCGGCCGTGTTCGGGGCCGGCGCCGCGGACGCGGAGTCGATGACCGGCTCGAAGCGCGGTGTGGCCAGCAGGATGTGCTGCCCGGTGTCGGCGGCGAGCCGCCGCACGGTCGACTCCGCGCCGGTCCAGTCGGGGTGGGTCGCGGCGTAGCCGAGCAGTTCGTGGTAGATCCGGGCCTGGTCCGCGAGGACCTGACGCCGCTCCTGCCTGATCACGCCCGTCGTGGTGCGGGCGGTCAGCCAGGCCGTCGCGGCGATGGAGCAGAGGGAGACCAGGGCGGAGAGGGCGAGCAGCCGGAGCAGCAGGCTGCGGTGCGGCGGGGTGTCACGACGCACCGCGCGGCCCTTCCGCGAGCTTGTAGCCGATGCCGTAGACAGTCAAGAGGCGTGTGGGGAGCCGTGGTTGGGGCTCGATCTTGCGACGCAGGTTCATCACGTGGGTGTCGACGGTCCGGGTGGTGATGTACCGGTCGATGCCGTGCAGGTGCTCCAGCAGCTGGGCCCGGGTGAAGACCCGGCCGGGCTGGGCGGCCAGCACCTCCAGCAGCCGGAACTCACCGGGCGTGCAGCTGACGGGCCGTCCGTCCGCGGTGACCTCGTGGCGCAGGGGGTCGACGGTGAGGGCCCCGGTGGTCAGCACCGCCGCCGACGGGGCGACGGGCGTTGCCGTCTGCGCGGCGGCGTCCTGAGACAGCGGGCGGGAGCCGCGACGCAGCAGGGCGCGCACCCGGGCGACGAGTTCGCGGGGGCTGTAGGGCTTGGTGAGGTAGTCGTCGGCGCCGAGGTCGAGCCCGAGCAGCAGGTCCTCCTCGGTGCTGCGGGCGGTCAGCATCAGGACCGGGACGGCGGATTCGGCGCGCAGGGCGCGGCAGACGTCGAGTCCGTCCATGACGGGCATCATCACGTCGAGGACCAGGAGCTGTGTCGGGCCGCTCCGGGCCTGTTCCAGCGCGGCGCGGCCGTCGTGGACGACGACCACACGATGCCCTTCCCGCTCCAGGTACAGGCGGACCAGGTCGGCCTGCTTGGGGTCGTCCTCGGCAACCACGACATGTGCGCACATGAGGATGATCGTAATTCGCCCTCCGGAGGCATCCCCCACCGGTTCACGACAGCCTCTCGACAAGTTCCTGACACCGACGGACCAGGGTGGGTGCAACCCGCCGGGGGAGCGCCCCGGCCCCGCCTCCGAAAGGCTCCCGTGTGATGCCCTCCCCCCGTCCGGTGTCCCTCACCGCCCTCGCCCTCGGGGCAGCCCTGCTGCTGTCCACTGTCCCCGCCGTCGCGGCGGGGGCCGCCCCGAACGGGCCGG
>NZ_JBHVFE010000591.1:0-4851 GCF_042801945.1 Kitasatospora sp. NPDC057542 | reverse complement strand
GCCCCGGGCGGGGCGGTGCCCGGGCTCACGGCCGGCGCCGTGGTGCGGGCGGCCACCGGGCTGAACCGCACCGGCAGCGCGACCAGGCCGCGCTGGAACGGGCCCGGCCGCCACTCCACGCTCTCCGCGGGCACCGCGAGCGTGACGTCCGGGAGCGCGTTGAGCAGGCACTCGATCGCGCTCAGTGCGATCAGCTGGGCCGGGGACTTGGCCGGGCAGGCGTGCGGACCGGCGCCCCAGGCCAGGTGGGCCCCCTTGCTGAGGGTCAGCCGGGCGTCGGTCAGCGCGGGGTCGCTGTTGGCGGCGGCGAAGCTGATCACCACCGGGCTGCCGGCGTCCATCGGGACGCCGCCCAGGTTGAGGTCCTGTATCGGGTAGTGCGTCGCGTAGTTGGCGATCGGCGGGTTGTTCCACAGCACGTCGTCGAGGGCGTCCTCGATGCGCAGGCCGGAACCGCCCTCGCCGGACAGCAGCAGGAGCAGCGCGTTGCCGATGAGGTTGCGCTCGGGCTCGACGCCGGCGCCCATCAGCATGACCAGCTGGTCCTTGAGCTCCTCGTCCCGCAGACCGGCCGGGTGCTGGATGAGCCAGGAGGTGATGTCGTCGCCCGGCTGACGGCGCTTGAGCGCGACCAGGTCCATCAGGCAGGAGGTCAGCTCCTCGTTGGCCTGGATCACGTCGAGGCCGTCGAAGAGCGCGGACATGCTGCGGGTCAGCCGGTCGCCGATGTCGGCCGGGCAGCCGAAGAGCTGGTTGAACAGCAGCAGCGGCAGCAGCTTGGCGTAGTCGTTGAGCAGGTCGGCCCGGCCCAGCGCGCTGAACTGGTCGATCAGGTAGCCGGCGATCCGCTCGACATGCCGGTTGAGCCGGTTGTCGTTGAGCCGGTCCAGGCTCTCGGTGACGGCCTTGCGCAGCCGCAGGTGCTCGGCGCCGTCCGAGAAGAGGCAGTTGGGCCGGTAGAACATCATCGGCAGGACGGGGCTGTCCATCGGCACCCGCCCCTCGTTCAGAGCCGCCCAGCGCCGCGAGTCCCGGGCGAACATCCCCGGGTTCTGGAGCACCCGCAGCGCGGCCTCGTGCGAGGTGACCAGGGTGGCGTCCACCCCCGGGGCCAACTCCACCGGTGCGGCGGGACCGTTGGCGCGCAGCTTGTCATAGACCGCTTCGGGGTCGGACGAGAACATGTCCCCGTAGAGCGGTGTGCTCACGCCGGCGTGCATCGGGCAGCCCGGCGGCGCCGACTGCGGGACGGGTCGCTGCAGAGATTCCATGGGTCGTTCCTTGGAGGAGGCCCCGGGCGGGTGCGGACCCGGGAGACGTGAGGGGAGGGAGACGTGGGGGAGGTCAGGAGGCGCGGTCGAGCAGGTGCCGGACGAGCGTCAGCAGGGCGTTGGCCGAGGAGCGCTGGTCCCGGGCGTCGCAGAACACCACCGGCGTGTGCGGCAGCAGGTCGAGCGCCTCGCGCAGCTGGTCCTCGGTGTACTCGCTCTGCCGGTCGAAGCTGTTGACCGCCACCGCGTAGTCCAGGCCGTACTGCTCGATCAGGTCGATGACGGGGAAGGTGTCCGCCAGGCGGGTCGGGTCGGCCAGCAGCAGCGCTCCCAGCGCCCCCCGCGCCATGTCCTCCCACAGCTGCATGAACCGCTGCTGCCCCGGCGTGCCGAACAGGTACAGCACCAGGTCGTCGCCGAGCGTCAGCCGGCCGAAGTCCAGGGCGACGGTCGTGGTCTTCTTGTCCGGTACGCCGCGGAGGTCGTCGACGCGGGTGGACGCCTGCGTCATGCTCTCCTCGGTGCTCAGCGGGGCGATCTCCGACAGTGCGCCGATGAGCGTGGTCTTGCCGACCGCGAAGTGCCCCACGACCAGGATCTTGACAGCGGTCGTCACCGCGCCCGGGACGTAGATGTCCTCAGGCGAACCGGCGTTGAAGTCCATGCAGTACCTTCTCTAGAAGTCTCGGGTCCGGGGCCTGGGCCGGGGGCGGGGCCGACCGGCGCAGCAGCCGTCCCTCACGGATCAGGTCCGTCAGCAGCAGCCTCACGACCCCCACCGGCAGCTCCAGCCGGGCCGCGACCTCGGCCACCGAGAGGTAGCCGCCGGAGCACAGCTCCCAGATCGCCCGGGTCTCCGGGCTCGGCAGGGCGGGAAGGTCCTGCTCGGGCGCGACGGTGACCAAGGTGATCAGAGACAGGTCGTCCGCACTCGGTAACTCGCGCCCACCGGTGATGACGTAGGAGCGGATGAAACCGCCGGTGACCCTCTGTTCCTCGCCGCCGGCCGTCATGAGCCGCTGAACGTGCTCTGGCGCGGAGCCGCCGACATCGCCCGTCCGAGTGCGCCCACCTGCTGCTGCATCCGGAAGGACATCGCCTCCATGTCGACGTCGGGGGCGGTGGAGGCGGCCAGGTACGCGCCGCTGCCGGCCGCGATCAGGAAGATCCAGCCGTGGTCGTACTCCAGGAGGGTCTGGCGCCAGACCCCGCCGCCTCCGCCGACGAACGGGGCGACCGCGCGGCTCAGCGACTGCATCGAACTCATCGCGGCGGCGTTGGTCTCCGCCTCGTCACGGCCGATCTCGCTGGACCGCTCAAGCAGCAGGCCGTCGGCGGAGACGAGGATGGCGTGCCGGGCGCCGGGTACTTGGAGTACGTCGTTGAGCACCCAGGAAAGATCGCGGCTCACTGGATCTCGGTTCCTTCCGTGGTCATGGTGTTACGCCCGGACAGCGTGCCGCGCTGGAACGCGCCGAGGCGGGACGGCGTGTGCTGGCCGGCGCTCCGCATCGGTTCCTCGGCCCGGCCGGGGTCCTGCGGAGTGGGGACGACCGACACGGGGCGCTGGCGGCGGCGCCGCGGCAGCAGCCCGTCCGCGGTCGTCTCCGGTCCCGCCGTCGCCGCGGGCGGCGCCGGCACCGGGGCCAGCGGCGCCGCCGGCTCGGACAGCGACACGAGCCGCTGACCGGCCGGTTGCCCCCAGGCCTGCGCGGGCTGCTCCACCGGCGCGGCCTGGTAGTCGGCGTACTCGGCGGCGGGCGGGGCCGCGACCTCGCTGCTGAGCAGCTCGGCCGGCAGCAGCACCACGGCCCGCACGCCCCCGTACGGGGAGACCGAGTCGACGGAGACCCGGAAGCCGTAGCGGGCGGCCAGCATGCCGGAGACGGCGAAGCCGAACTTCGGGGGGTTGCCCAGGCTGGTGAGGCTGATCGGCGCACCCGGGTTCAGGAGCACCGCCGCGCGGTCCTTCTCCTCCTGGCCCATGCCGAGGCCGGCGTCGTCGATGATCAGGCAGACACCGGTGGGGACGGCCTGGACGCTGACCTCCACCGGGGTGTCCGGGGCGGAGTAGTTGGTCGCGTTGGCGAGCAGCTCGGACAGCACGACGGCGATGGGCTCGACGACCTTGCTGGCGAGCGAGACGCTGACCCGGGAGTGGATCCGCACCCGGTCGAAGTGCCGGATCCGGCCCTGGGCGCTGCGGACCACGTCGTAGACCGAGGCGACGCTCTCACGGCGGCCCAGCCAGCCGCCGCAGAGCACCGCGATGCCCTGGGCGCGCCGGCCGAACTGGCTGTTCGTGTGGTCGATCGTCATCAGGTCGGCGAGGATCTGCGGGCTGTCGCCGTACTTCCGCTGCACCTTGTCGATGACGACCTGCTGCTCGTCGGCCAAGCCCTGCAGCGTCCGCATCGCCGCCTTGAGGACGGCCTTGGTGTCCTCCTCGGCGTCCCGTCGGACGGCCGTCAGCTCGGACGCGTGCTGGCCCTGCATGCGGTCGTGCAGCACGGCGAGCTCGTCGCGCTGCCGCTGTGCCAGGGCACTCTCCTCCTCCAGGGCGGCGTTGCGCCGCCGCAGGGCGAGGTTCGTCCTGCGGGCTTGGAGGGCCGCTCCGACGGCTGCGAGCATCACCACGATGAAGACCCAGAAAAAGGGTTCCTGCACAAATGACGTCATGAAACTCTCTTCAGGTGGCATCGCGTGGAGCCGGTCCGGGCCCCAAAGCGCGAATGGGACTGGCGGCCTGAACCTCTCCGAAAGACACCTGATGTCACATCACATCGAAGTGCTTTGCGGCACGAGACCTGCGGCGACGCCTATCGCGGAGTCAGCCTACTGCAACTCATGCCATGTCAGAACAGATACCAAAAAGGGCAGTTGGGTCTAAATTCGACGACCCGCCGGGGACTCTGGTGGCGATTGGCGAAGTTTGTGATGCCGCGTTAACCACAGGGGCACATTCCGATCACACCCGCGTTCACGCGCAGAGTGATTTCCCCGTCACGCTCCGGAATTCTCCGCCCGCCGGAATACGGCGGAGGGCCCCGCGAACCGGGCGGTTCACGGGGGCCCTCCGCGGCCGGTCGGCCGGTCAGACGCACTTCAGGTCGCGGTTCACCACGGCCATGCCGGTGACCTTGCCGGCGTCCACGGTGAACTCGTACTGCCAGCCCTGCTGACCCTCGACCGGGAACACGTACTTGCCGCTCTTGGCCGGCTGGAGGCCCTTGGCGCCGTACGCCTGCTGGAGCGCCTCCAGGGTGGAGCCGGCGCCGAGGCCCTCGGCCGTCCTCGCCTCCGCCGGGGCCACCAGCTCGCGCAGGCCCCCCGCGGCGAACGAGACCCGGCCGGTGGACAGGTACGCCTTCTCCTTGGTCTCCCGCGCCACCATCACGTCGACCAGGGCCTGCGTCGAGTCCGCGATCGCCTTGGCGGCGGCTGCCGAGTCCTGGGCCGCCGCGGATGCTGGGGACGGACGGCCGGCCCACCCAGGTCGAGAACATGATCATGCCGCCGTCCGCGCACGGCGTGAAGGTGATCTCCATCGGGATGTTCACCCCGGGCAACGCCCCGGTGG
>NZ_JBHVFE010000590.1:0-4863 GCF_042801945.1 Kitasatospora sp. NPDC057542 | reverse complement strand
CGGGAGGGCCTTCGGGCTCACGTGATCAAGAAAGCGAGGTTGCAGGCCCTCGTCGCGCCGGTGGGAGTCGCGGGCCTGGTCGGCGGGGCCGGGCACGAGGGGCGCGACGACGTGCTGGGTCGGGTTGGAGCCGCCGTCGTCGTTGTCCTCGTCCGAGTTCACCGAGGCGGTGACCGAGCTCGTCGCCCAGGAGGCCAGTCCGAGGAGGAGGAAGGCGACGAGCAGGCCGCGCCCGGCGCCGCTCAGGACCAGCGGGCGGGTGGCCGATGCCGGGCCCTCCGGCTCGCTGCCCGGCTCGTCGCCGAACAGGCGCTTGGGGTAGGCGGACGAGAGCATCACCAGGTACGCGGTGTAGCGCATCCGGTAGCGCAGGATCGCGGTCGTCGCCTCGTAGAGCGGCTGCGGCATCCGGCCGAGGACCAGCACCACCAGCCAGAGGATGAACGACACCGTCCACCACCCGGCGTACACCAGGCCCTGCACGATCGAGGCCGGGATGACGAGGATGATGCGGAACAGAACGGCGAGCCGGTTCAGCTCGCCGGGCCGCAGCCCGACCTGCACCGGGTGGTCGGGGGCCTGGAACCGGAACGGCGGGTAGCGGCCCACGGTGAGCATCAGGTACGCGGTGACGCGGGTGCCGTACGGGACGAACGCGGTGAGGTAGTCCGCCACGAAGCCGGGCAGCCGGCCGAGCACCAGCGCGCCGAACCAGCCGATGACGGTGACGAAGAACGCCACCACCGTCAGCACCCACACCACCACGAACTGGGGGATCAGCAGCAGCGCGCGCAGCAGCACCGTCCAGCGGTTCTGCGGTCCGGACACCGGCATGTCCAGCACCGGGAGCCACTCACGGCTGACGGGGGCGGGGGGAGCCTGCCACATCCGGGCCTCCACGGTCTCGGGACGACGGGACCCGGTGGTCGGGCGCGGCCGGGGGTCCCTCCGAAGATCGCAGCACCCCGCCCGTCCCGCGCGCAGCGCTGCGCCGGACGGGGCAGCCGCCCGACGTGGCGTGGACCGGCCGCCCTCGACCCGCGGGCGTCCCGGGGGGACCTCGGGACGCGTCCCCGTCGTTCGAGCCAAGGGTGCCGCAGACCTCGCAGGACGCGGTCAGGCGATCTTCGCGCAGAGCGGTTCGGCGGAGCCGTGCTTGATGGTCAGCGTTCGGTAGCCGGTGGCGCCGATGTCGATGGTGTAGTCGCCGTCGACGATGTAGAGGTCGCGGGGCAGGTTGCCGGCGTCGGCGCCGATGCCGAGCAGGACCGGGCCGTGGGCGTGCCAGGTCTGGGAGGTGTCGGCGCGGTAGTCGACGACGGACCGGCCGCCGGCGTCCGCGTCGTACGAGGCGCCGGTCGTCGTGTCGGTGATCCGCAGGACGAGGGCGCCGCGGTATGCGGCGCGTCGCACGGTGGTGCCGTCGGGGGCGTACTCCAGGACCCGCCGCTGCACCTGGTCGACGACGGCCTCCATGTGCACGGGGAAGTCGCAGCGGGAGCCGGCCGGAAGGTCGAACGTCGGCGAGGGCCACGGCTCCCACCCGCCCCGACCGGCGACGGCCCCGGACGAATCGGAGGAACCGGGCGGGCCGGATGCGGCTCCGGCCGGGGCGGCCGCCAGGCCGGTCAGGGTGACGGCGATGACTGCGGACAGCATGGTGGACGCGGTGGTGAGCAGGGTTCGTCGCATGATCGGTCCTCCTGGCGAGGTGTCGGGCGTTCAGGGGCCCAGACTGGCAGGCGCCCCTGACCGGATTCTCACCACGAGCCGTGATCGGGCGTCAGGAACCTGCCGGTGGACGATCGGGGGCCGTGTCCGTCCTTCGGGCCTAGGGTGGCCCGTCATGGAGTTCCGACTGCTCGGGTCGTTCGAGGCCTGCCATGAGGGAGAGTCCGTCCTGGCGGGCAGCCGTCGCCAGGAGCGCTGCGTGCTGGCCGTCCTCCTGCTGGAGGACGGCCGGGTCGTGACCACCGACCGGCTGATCGACCTGCTCTGGAACGGCAACCCGCCCGCCTCGGCCCGCGGCACCGTCCACACGTACGTCGGACGGCTGCGGGCCCGGCTGCGCCCGTACGCGGTGGCGATCGAGACCCGGCACGACGGGTACGCCCTCGTGCCCGGACAACATGCCGTCGACGTACGGGAGTTCCTCGACCTGACCGCCCGGGCGGTCGCCACCGGCGACCCCGGCGAACGGCTGCGCTGCCACGGCCGGGCGCTCGCGCTCTGGCGCGGACCGCTGCTCGCGGACGTCGCCGACGAGGCGCTGCGCGGGCGGCTCGGCCGCCGGCTGGTCGAGCTGCGGCTGTCCGCCCTGGAGCAGCGGGCCGAGATCCTGCTCGCCATGGGCCGGCACGAGCAGGTGCTCGCCGATCTGGCCGCACCCTCGGCCGGGGCGCCCGGCACCGCCGGGTCGCCCTCCGACGAGAACTCCGCGTCCGCCGGGGCTTCGGGCGGCTTTCCCGCCGACGACCTCCTGTCCCGCGAGCGTCTCGTCCTCGCCCTGATGACCGCCCTCTACCGGGCCGGCCGGCAGGCCGAGGCGCTCGCCCTCTACCGCCGCACCCGACGCGTGCTGGTGGACGGCCTCGGGGTCGAGCCCGGCGCCGAACTCGCCGCCCTGCACGACCGCATCCTGCGGGCCGACCCCCGGCTGGACCGACCCGCGGCGCCGCTGTACGCGGTGCGGGTCGGTGAGCAGTGGCTGCCGTGGAGCGCGGGCGGCCATCCGGCGCTGGAGTTCTGCAACACCTATGCAGGCTGGGGTGCCGCGCCGACCGTCGCGCCGAGCCCCGGGTCGGACTGGCTGCGCGGCTACCCCACGCTCGCGGTCTGGGCAGGCCATCACGACCTCGCCGACGAAGGGGTCGTCGAGGCGCTGCTCCGCCGGGCGGCGGAGCGGCCCGAGGAGTCGGCCGCCGTGCTCGCCGACGCCCGTGTGTTCCGGTCGGCCCTCTACGCGTGCCTGACCGACCCGCAGGACGGCGCCGCCTTCGGCGCGGTGGCGGCGGTGGTGCAGGAGGCCGGCCGATCGGCGGTCTTCACCCGGGGTGAGGACGGCCTGGCGTACTGGCGACTGCCACCGGCGTCCGGCCTGCGGCTGCCGCTGTACGCAGCCGCCCGGGCGGCTGCCGAACTGCTCGCCGACCCGCGCCGGTTCACCGTCCGCCGCTGCCCCAGCAGTGGCTGCGGCTGGCTCTTCCTGGATGCGAGCGGCCGGCGGCGCTGGTGCAGCCTGGCGACCTGTGGGACCCGCCAGGCCTCCTGAGTCGCGGTCCGGCCTCCTGCCCCGCCCGTGCCTCCGCGCGCCCCTTTCCCCGACCTTCCCCATGTCTTGACGAACCCATGACACTGGCGGACCATCATGCTGGCGCGCGCCTCACCTCCTCCACCGTTCCGCCCCCACGGACCCCCACAGGAGGACAGTCATGCGACTGCCCCGCCGAGGGAAGCCCGCCGCGGCCACCGCCGTCCTGCTGGCCCTCGCCCTCGCCACCCCGCTCACCGCCCAGGCAGCCTCCCCCGACCGCCCGTCGGCGCCCGCGTCCGCCACCGCGGACACTGCCGCCGAAACCGCGCGGCAGTACCGGCTCGACGGCCCCCGCACCGTCGCCGACCGCACCGCCGTCGCCGCCACCGGCGCCTCCGTCGACGCCGTCCTGCCCGACGCGGTGGTCGTCACCGCCACCCCCGCCGAGGCCGCCCGGCTGCGCGCGCTCGGCTGGTCGCCCGTCATGCTGCCCGGCCCCAGCTACGGTGCCGAGCCCGGTGACGAAGGCCTGACCGGGCCGGTGTACGACTTCCCGCAGGCGGACTCCGGCTACCACAACTACGCCGAGGCCACCGCCGACATCGACGCGGTGGTCGCCACGCACCCGGACATCATGAGCAAGCGCGTCATCGGCACCTCCTACGAGGGCCGGCCGATCGTCGCGGTGAAGATCAGCGACAACGTCGGCACCGACGAGAACGAGCCCGAGGTGCTGTTCACCGCCCACCAGCACGCACGCGAGCACCTCACCGTCGAGATGGCGCTCTACCTGCTGCACGAGTTCGGCGACAAGTACGCCACCGACAGCCGCATCGCCAACGCCGTCAACAGCCGCGAGATCTGGGTGATCCCCGACCTCAACCCGGACGGCGGCGAGTACGACATCGCGACCGGCCGCTACCGCAGCTGGCGCAAGGACCGCCAGCCGAACACCGGCAGCAACAGCGTCGGCACCGACCTCAACCGCAACTGGAACTACAAGTGGGGCTGCTGCGGCGGCTCCTCCGGCTCCACCTCCAGCGAGACCTACCGGGGCAGCGCGCCGGAGTCCGCCAAGGAGACCAAGGTGGTCGCCGACTTCGTCCGCAGCCGGGTCGTCGGCGGCAAGCAGCAGATCACCGCCGCCATCGACTTCCACACCTACAGCGAACTGGTGCTCTGGCCGTTCGGCTGGACCACCGCCGACACCGCCACCGGCATGACCGCCGACGAGTACAACACCTTCGCGGCCGTCGGCCGCGACATGGCCGGCACCAACGGCTACACGCCCGAGCAGTCGAGCGACCTCTACATCACCGACGGTGCGATCGACGACTGGCTGTGGGGTGCCCAGCGGATCTTCGCCTACACCTTCGAGATGTACCCGGGCCCGAACGGCAGCAGCGGCTTCTACCCGCCCGACGAGGTGATCGGCCGCGAGACCAGCCGGAACCGCGAAGCGGTCCTGCGCCTGGTGGAGACGGCGGACTGCGTCTACCGGGCGATCGGCAAGCAGCAGCAGTACTGCGGCATCTCCGCCTGACCGGGCGGCCCGGCACGCGCCGCACCGGGTGCCACGGCCAGGCGCCGGCTGCGGGATCGGCCCGCAG
>NZ_JBHVFE010000589.1:0-4889 GCF_042801945.1 Kitasatospora sp. NPDC057542 | reverse complement strand
ACCCACTTGGGCCCCCCCCGGCCCGCCCACCCCGCCCCGCGGCCGGGGGCCCGGGGGGCCCGGACCCCCCCGCCCGGCGGGGACCACTACGCGGTCTTCACCCCGTACCACCGCGCCTGGCAGCTGACGCCCCGCCGCACGGTGCTGGGCGCACCCCGGGCGATCGACACGCCGAGCGGCCTCGGCAGCGACAACCTGCTCCACACGGGGCCGCTCTCCCCGGCCCTGCCGCCCGGGGGCGAGACCGCCGCGCGCGAACGGTGGCGGCGCTGGGACGTCGACGCGTACGCGCAGGTGCACGACGACCTCGCCGCCGACGCCACCTCCCGGCTCTCCCCGTACCTGCACTTCGGCTGCCTGTCCCCCACCGAACTCGTCGAGCGCGCCCTGCGGCACGGCGGCGAGGGGGCTCAGGCCTTCGTCCGGCAGCTCGCCTGGCGCGACTTCCACCACCAGGTCCTCGCCGCCCGCCCGGACGCCGCGCACCGCGACTACCGGGCCAGGGACGACCACTGGCACCGGGACGAGCGCGAGGCCGAGGCCTGGCGGCAGGGCCGTACCGGCTACCCGATCGTCGACGCCGGGATGCGCCAGCTCGCCGAGGAGGGCTGGATGCACAACCGGGCCCGTCTGCTGACGGCGGGCTTCCTCGCGAAGAACCTGTACCTGGACTGGCGGATCGGCGCCGCCCACTTCCTGTCGCTGCTGGTCGACGGGGACCTGGCCAACAACCAGCTCAACTGGCAGTGGGTCGCGGGCACCGGCACCGACACCCGCCCCAACCGGGTGCTCAACCCGCTGCGCCAGGCCGACCGGTACGACCCGGACGGGGCGTACGTGCGCCGCTGGGTGCCCGAACTCGCCCACCTGCCCGGGCCCGCCGTGCACCGCCCCTGGCAGCTCGCCCCCGGCTACCCGGCCCCGATCATCGCCCCGGACGCCCTCACGGACCGGTTCCGCCGTGGCCGCGGCAATCCCGTCGACTCCGTGCGGTGACACTACGTGAGCCCGTCGGGCGGCTGACGTCCGGTTGACAGGGCTCTCGACGATGAAGCTACGTTGAGTGTCGAATCCGTCGCATCCTGTGATGGCCCCTGCCTGCAACCGAGGAGCCCGAGCGTGACCACGACCCCCACCCGTCCCACCGCCGTACCGTCCATCGAGCAGCTGCCCCAGCCGAAGCTGCGTACGAACACCGACATCCAGGGCAACATCCTGGCGGCGTTCAACAAGGACTTCACGGACTTCCGTTACCTGCACTTCCCGGACGCCGCCAAGGGCCGCGGCTGGCTCTCCGCGATCCTCAACACCGTCGCGACGACCAGCGAGACCGAGGACTTCAACGAGCAGTTCTCGCTGGCCCGCCGGGCCTTCGGCCGCGACCCCGCCATCACGGCCGTCCGCTGCGGGGTCTCGCTCACCTTCGAGGGCCTGGTGACGGTCGCCAACAAGCCCGATCAGGTCAAGAAGGACCTCAGCACCTTCAAGTCGTTCTGCGCGGGCGCGGTCGCACGGGCCAAGGACCTCGGGGACACCGGCGAGAGCGACCCCAAGCAGTGGCTGTTCGGCGCCGGGACCGGCGACAAGGTCGTGCACGCGGTCCTCATCGTCGCCGCGGACACCGAGGAACTGCTGAAGGAGAAGCTGAAGAACCTCGACGCGGTCGAGAACACGCACCAGATCACACGCGTCCACGTGGACCAGGGCCGCACCCTGTCGGGCTCACTGAAGGGACACGAGCACTTCGGCTACAAGGACGGCATCTCCCAGCCCGGAGTGAAGGACTTCCACCGGGAGAACCCGGAGAACAAGGGTTTCCGCGACAACCACGCCGGAACCGAGCTGATCGAACCCGGCGAGTTCGTCTTCGGCCACAAGAGCGAGAAGGGCGACCGGAAGGCGCCCGAGTGGATGAAGAACGGTTCGCTCCAGGTGGTGCGCCGACTGCACCAGGACGTCGCGGGCTGGAACAAGGCCGTGGTGGACGGCGTCAAGGAGTTCACCGGGACCATGGACGCCACCCGGCTCGGCGCCTGCCTGGTCGGCCGCGCGAAGGACGGCACACCGCTCGCCCCGCCGGTCGGCGCCGTGACCGGTCTCGGCTCCGACCGCAACGACTTCGACTACGTGAACGACCCCACCGGTCAACACACCCCCTGGGTCGCGCACATCCGCCGCACCCACCCGCGCGCCTTCGCCGGCATCGTCGACGACAAGCCGAAGAGCCACCGCCTGATGCGCCGCGGCATCCCGTACGGCCCCGAGTTCAAGGGCGGCCCGGACGACGGCAAGGACCGCGGGCTGATGTTCGTCTGTTACGGCACCTCGCTGGAGCAACAGTTCGAACTGGTCCAGCAGCACTGGTCCAACTCCGACACGTTCCCCCCGGGCAAGAGCGAGCCCGGCCAGGTGGTCGCCAACGGCTTCGACAAGGTCATCGGCCTCGCCGGCAAGGCCGCGATCGAGCTCGCGGACGGAACCCACGGCACGATCGACATGAAGCGCTTCGTCCGCACCACGGGCGCCCTCTACGCCTTCACCCCCTCGATCACCACGCTGCGTCTCCTCGCCGAGGGCAAGGACCTCCCCAACAAGTCCATCGGCTCCTGAGCGGCGAGGAGAAGAAGCCATGAGCGAGAACCCCCTCATCGAAGGCACCGCCGGTGACCGCGCCCGCTGGCAGACCTGTCGGCAACTCGCGCGCGAGTTGCTGCTGGTCGGTCCGGACGACAAGGACCTGAAGCTGCGCTACCTCGACGTCCTGATCAAGGACGGCATCCCGGAGACGAACGAGCCCAAGGACGTGCTGATCGTCGGCGCTGGCATCGCGGGCCTGGTCGCCGGGAAGCTGCTCAAGGACGCCGGACACAACGTCACCATCCTGGAGGCCAACGCCAGCCGGGTGGGCGGACGGATCAAGACCTTCCGTTCCACCGACGACGAGGTCGACGGACCGTTCTACGACCCGGAGCAGTACGCGGAAGCCGGGGCCATGCGGCTGCCCAGCTTCCACCCGCTCACCCTCGCGCTGGTCGACAGCCTCGGCCTGCGCCGGCAGCTGTTCTTCAACGTCGACGTCGATCCGGACACCGGCAACCAGAACGCGCCCGTCCCACCGGTGGTCTACGAGTCCTTCGAACCCGGCAAGGTCTGGAAGTACGGCGCGGACAGCCCGGAGTTCCGCGAACCGGTCAAGCGCTTCAACTCCTGGATCCGCGCCAACCGGATCCAGGCCCGCCGCGAGGAGTACGCCGCCGACCCGAGCTGCGTCAACGAGGGCTTCCACCTCACCGGCGACGAGGTGCGGGTCACTGCCGCCGACCTGGTCAACCGGGCCCTGGAGCCGATCCGCGACTACTACTCGGTGATCAGGGACGGCAAGCGGGTGAACAAGCCGTTCGCCGAGTGGCTGGACGGCTGGACCCGGGTGATCCGCGAGTTCGACGGCTACTCGATGGGCCGCTTCCTGCGCGAGTACGCGGGCTTCAGCGACGAGGCCATCGAGGCGATCGGCACGATCGAGAACATGACCTCGCGGCTGCACCTGGCCTTCTTCCACACCTTCCTGGGCCGCAGCGACATCAACCCGAACGCCACCTACTGGGAGATCGCGGGCGGCAGCTGGAAGCTGCCCGACGCGCTCGCCAAGGAGCTCCGGGAGGAGCTGCGGATGGGCGAGCGGATGATCCGCATGGAGTACTGGGACCCGCGCCGGGACGGCGGGGGAGGCCGCAACGTCGGCCCGAACGGGCCGCAGGTCGCCGTCCTGACCGTCCCCGAGGACGACCCGGAGGCCGAACCCGAAGTCTGGAAGGGCGACTTCGCGATCGTCACGGTCCCCTTCTCCGCCCTGCGGTTCGTCCAGGTGACGCCCCCGTTCTCGTACAAGAAGCGCCGGGCGATCATCGAGACCCACTACGACCAGGCCACCAAGGTGCTGCTGGAGTTCTCCCGCCGCTGGTGGGAGTTCACCGAGGCGGACTGGAAGGTGGAACTCGACTCCATCGCACCCGGCCTGTACGAGTACTACCAGCGGGCCGGCGAGGAGGACGCCGAGGCGGCCGTGGCCGCCGCCCACAACGGCCACCGGCCGCCGCGCAACCTGCCGGAGGTGCTGCTCGGCGCGCACCCGAGCGTGGACGAGCGACGGATCAGCCAGGCCCAGCGGGAGGTCTACCAGCACACCGCGCTGCTGCGGGCGAGCGTGCGCCCCGCCACCAACTGCTTCGGCGGCGGTTCGACCACCGACAACCCGAACCGCTTCATGTACTACCCCTCGCACCCGGTGCCGGACAGCGACGGCGGCGGCGTGGTGCTGGCCAGCTACAGCTGGTCGGACGACGCGGTGCGCTGGGACTCCATGGAGGACTACGAGCGCTACGTCTACGCGCTGCGCAACCTCCAGTCGGTGCACGGCCGGCGGATCGAGGTGTTCTACACCGGCTACGGAAAGACCCAGAGCTGGCTGCGCGACCCGTACGCGTTCGGCGAGGCGGCGGTGTACACCCCGCACCAGATGACCAGCTTCCACCTCGACGTGGTCAAGCCGGAGGGCCCGGTGTACTTCGCCGGCGAGCACGTCTCGCTCAAGCACGCCTGGATCGAGGGCGCGGTGGAGACCGCCGTCCGGGCGGCCATCGCCGTCCACGAGGCGCCCCCGCCGCCGCCTCCGGCTCAACCGGAGATCCGGCCCGAGGTGCAGGCCCGCCGGGAAAGCCGGAAGGAGGCGCTGAGCCGATGAGCCGCAACGACGAGTGGACGGTGGCCCGCTACCTGGCCACCAGGCTTGAGCAGTTGGGGATCCGGCACCTGTTCGGGGTGCCGGGGGACTTCCTCGGCCCGTTCCTGACGATCATGCAGGCCACGACCACGGTGCGCTGGATCGGCAC
>NZ_JBHVFE010000588.1:0-4890 GCF_042801945.1 Kitasatospora sp. NPDC057542 | reverse complement strand
GCCCCCGGCCCACGCGGGTTCAGCGAGGACGGCAGCGGCGGCTCGGCCGCGCCGCCTCCGCCGTACGGGTTCCCGCCGCCCCCGCCGTTTCCGCCGTACGGGTTCCCGCCGCCCCCCGGGCGGCCCTGCTGCCACGTGTTCATGCCGACGAGGATGCCCGACCCCGGTGAGGCCGACTCCCCCCGGGGGGTCCGCCGGGCCTCTTGTAGCAGTTTTGATGCACGTGCCGGATCGTTCCGCCGCAACATCCGGACACCCGGCGTTCCGGCTGCCGAAACGTTTCTTGACCAGCGCGAACACAGCGTGTTTGCATTCCAGGCATGGATCAGCGTTGGGCACTCACGCGTCGGCGGCACGTCGACCTGCGGCGCGGTGTGGCCTGTTCGCTCTGTCTCGGCTGACGCGCGCCCGTCGAATCCCCGCACGTCCGCCGGCGTAGCGCCCCCGGTGCCGCCTTCCGGCACCGCTCCCGTGCCGGCCCCCGGCACCACGCCCGGTACCGGCCCCCACCGCAGCGCCTTTCCCCCGCTGTGCCGCGCCGCCCCGCTTCCAGCCAGAGGTGAACCCATGGCCGTCGTCCTGTCCGTTTCCGGCTCCCCGTCCGCCACCTCCCGCACCACCCGCCTGCTGCGCCACGTCGACGCACGGCTGACGGAGCGCGGCCACCACGTCGTCCCCTTCGAGGCCCGCAGCCTGCCCGCGCACGCGCTGCTGTCGGGCGACTTCGACCACCCCGAGATCGTCGCCGTCACCGAGCTGTTCGCCCGCGCCGACGGCGTGGTCATCGGCACCCCCGTCTACAAGGCCGCCTACTCGGGCCTGCTGAAGGCCCTGCTGGACGTGCTCCCGCAGTACGCGCTCACCGGCAAGGCCGTCCTGCCGCTCGCCACCGGCGGCTCGCCCGCGCACGTCCTCGCGGTGGACTACGCGCTGCGCCCGGTGCTCAGCTCGATGGGCGCAGGCCACATCACCCAGGGCTGGTTCGTGCTCGACCGCCACATCACCGCCCGGGAGGACGGGGCGACCCTGGTGGAGCGCGAGACCGAAACGCTGCTGGCCCCGGTCGTGGAGGGCTTCGCCACGGCCCTGGAACGCCTGTCCGCACCCGCGCTGACGAGCTGACGGACCGTCGCCGCGGCCCGTACGGGGCGTCCCCGAGACGGGCCGCGGCAACCCCTAGGGGGACCCGCGCCGTGCCCCGTAGAACCTTGGTTGGGCGGCTTCATTCCGGCGGATGACGAGCCCTCCGCCGACGACTCCTAACGTGGTTCACACATCCCCACCCGCCAGGAAGCGGCCCGATCACGTCGGGTCCGGTGGCCAGGTCCACCGGGAGGGTGGAGACAACTCCCGGTCGAGGACTACCGCCTGCGCCATGTCGCGAGGCGGGCGGGCCCGTGAGGCTGGGGGCCAACGGGTGAGCGCATCTTCCATAGGAGAGTCCAGTGACGACGGCAGCAGCAGCCGTGTACGACCCCCAGCTTCCCGGCGGAGCGTCCGCCGTCGCCGCGTCGGCCCGTCAGGTCACCAAGGCGTACGGCTCGGGCGAGACCAGGGTGACCGCGCTCGACGCGGTCGACGTCGACATCCAGCGCGGCCGGTTCACCGCGATCATGGGCCCCTCGGGTTCCGGCAAGTCCACCCTGATGCACTGCCTGGCGGGCCTCGACACGGTCACCTCCGGGCGGATCTGGATCGGCGACACCGAGATCACCGGCCTCAAGGACAAGCAGCTCACCAGGCTCCGGCGCGACAAGATCGGCTTCATCTTCCAGGCGTTCAACCTGCTCCCGACCCTGAACGCGCTGGAGAACATCACGCTCCCGATGGACATCGCCGGGCGCAAGCCCGACCAGGCCTGGCTGGACCAGGTGGTGGAGACGGTCGGCCTGTCCGGCCGGCTCAAGCACCGCCCCACCCAGCTCTCCGGCGGCCAGCAGCAGCGCGTCGCGGTGGCCCGGGCACTGGCCGCCCGCCCCGAGATCATCTTCGGTGACGAGCCCACCGGGAACCTCGACTCCCGGTCCGGCGCCGAGGTGCTGACCTTCCTGCGCCGCTCGGTCGACGAGCTGGGCCAGACCATCGTGATGGTCACCCACGACCCGGTCGCGGCCGGCTACGCGGACCGCGTGCTCTTCCTCGCCGACGGCGTGATCGTGGACGAGATGCACGCGCCCACCGCCGACTCCGTCCTCGAACGCATGCGCCGTTTCGACGGCAAGCGCACCAGCTGAGCGGCGGGACGACACCACCATGCTGCTCAAGACCTCACTGCGGAGCTTCTTCGCCCACAAGGGCCGGATGGCGCTCTCGCTCATCGCCGTCGTGCTGTCGGTGGCCTTCGTCTCCGGCACCCTGGTGTTCTCCGACACCGCCACCGGCACCTTCGACAAGCTCTTCGCCGCGACCGCCTCCGACGTCTCGGTCCAGCCGCCCAAGCCGGCCGAGGACGAGGAGCAGCAGGCCGCCGTCAAGCCGCCGACCGTCCCGGTCGCGCTCGCCGACCAGGTCGCCACGGTGCCGGGCGTGAAGAAGGCCGTCGGCCAGGTCATGGTCGGGAACGCGGTCCTGATCGACCCGGCCACCAACAAGCTGGTCGGCCCGACCAGCGGCGCGCCCACCCTGCTCGGCAACTGGACCGACACCCCGCGCAACCCGGTCACCATCACCTCCGGCCACGCGCCGCGCGGCTCCGGCGAGCTGGTGCTGGACGCGGACACCGCGAAGAAGGCCAAGCTCGGTCTCGGCGACCGGATCAGGATCGAGAACTCCGGCGGCCGCCACGACCTCACCATCGTCGGCATCGCCACCTTCACCGCCACCAACCCGGGCGCGGCGCTCGGCTTCCTGGACACCCCGACCGCCCAGCAGATGCTGCTCGGCGAGCCCGCCTACACCTCGATCGAGACCTTCGGCGACGGCAGCCTCGGCAACGACCGGCTCAAGGCCGACACGGCGGCCAGGATCGGCGGCGGCTACCAGGTCAAGACCGCGGCCGAGCAGAAGGACGAGAACACCAAGCAGGTCGGCAGCAGCCTCAACTTCATGAAGTACGCGATGCTCGGCTTCGCCTTCGTCTCGGCGATCGTCGGCGCGTTCCTGATCGTCAACACCTTCTCGATGCTGGTCGCCCAGCGCACCCGGGAGATCGGCCTGCTGCGCGCCATCGGTGGCAGCCGGCGGCAGGTCAACCGCTCGGTGCTGGTCGAGGCCCTGATCCTGGGCGTGCTCGGCTCGACCCTCGGGGTGGCGGCCGGCCTGGGCGTCGCGGTCGGCCTGATCAAGCTGATGAACGCGCTCGGCATGGACCTCAAGGCGGCCGACCTCCAGGTCGGGCCGGACGTCTTCGCCGCCGGCTACGCGCTCGGCATCGTGGTCACCCTGGTCGCGGCCTGGTTCCCGGCCCGCCGGGCGAGCCGGATCTCGCCGATGGCCGCCCTGCGCGACCACGGCACCCCGGCCGAGGGCCGCGCCAACCTGGTCCGTACGGTCCTCGGCCTGCTGCTGACGGCCGGCGGCGGCGCCCTGCTGGTGCTCGGCGCGCGGGCGGAGAAGGCGGCCACCGGCGGCCAGTACCTGGGCCTGGGCGTGGTGCTCACCCTGATCGGGTTCGTGGTGCTCGGCCCGCTGCTGGCCTCGGCCGTCGTCCGGGTGCTCGGCGCGCTGCTGCCGGCGCTGTTCGGGCCGTCCGGCAAGCTCGCCCAGCGCAACGCGATGCGCAACCCGCGCCGGACCGGCGCCACCGCCGCCGCGCTGATGATCGGCCTGGCGCTGGTGATCGCCTCCTCGGTCTTCAGCTCCTCGGCGGTCACCTCGGCCAGCGCGCAGATCGACAAGTCGGTGGGCGTGGACTACATCATCGGCGGCGGCCGCGCCGAGGTCACCACCGAGATGACGGACATCGTGCGCCGGACCCCGGGCATCGACCACGTCACCGTCCAGAAGGGCTTCCACGCCAAGGTCCAGCTGCCGGACGGACGGCAGGCGAAGACCGGCCTGGACGCCGTGCCGCCCGCCTTCTTCGGCACCGACTTCCACCCGACCGTCCGGTCCGGCGCGGTGGACTCGATCGGGCGCGGCTCGCTGGGGATCGGCGAGGCCTTCGCGAAGGACTTCGGCCTGAAGGTCGGGGACCGGGTGACCGTCGACTACGGCAAGGGCCGCACCCAGGTGCTGCCGGTCGGGGTGGTCTTCGCCAAGGGCGAGCTGTTCGGCAACGGCTCCTTCGTCGACCTGGACACCATGGCCAAGGCGGTCCCCGCCGCCGAGCAGCCGCCGGTGGAGGCCGTCTTCGCCAAGGCCGCCCCGGGCGCCGACGTCGCCAGGACGCTGACCGCCCTGCAGGACGGGCTCAAGGAGTACCCGCAGCTGACCGTCAAGGACCAGGCCGGCTACAAGGAGCTGGTGCAGTCCCAGGTCAACACCCTGCTCTACCTGATCTACGGGCTGGTCGCCCTCTCGATCACGGTCGCGGTGCTCGGCGTGGTCAACACCCTGGCGCTGTCGGTGGTCGAGCGGACCCGCGAGATCGGCCTGCTGCGGGCGATCGGGTTCTCCCGCCGCCAGCTGCGCCGGATGATCCGGCTGGAGTCCGTGGTGATCGCGCTGTTCGGCGCCGTCCTCGGCACCGGGCTGGGCCTCGCCTGGGGCGTCACCGTCCAGGGGGTGCTGCGGGACCAGGGCCTCGGGACGCTCTCCGTCCCGACCACCATGGTGGCGATCACGCTGGTCTCCTCGGTGCTGATCGGGCTGTTCGCCGCGCTCGTCCCGGCCTTCCGGGCCGGACGCATGAACGTCCTCGCGGCCATCGCGACGGACTGACCCGGCGCCGGGGGCGCCGGGCCCCGGAGCCGGGGGAACGGGGGAACCCACGGGGGAACGGGGGAACGG
>NZ_JBHVFE010000587.1:0-4931 GCF_042801945.1 Kitasatospora sp. NPDC057542 | reverse complement strand
AGGGGGGACCCTGTGGGAGAGTAGGACGCCGCCGAACAATTCTTCAGAAAGAACCCCCATCCGGGTCCCGGATGGGGGTTCTTCGCATTTCCGGGCCGTCGGATGTCTCAGGCCCCCTCCCGGACGACCGACGACCCCCGCCGAGTGGCTGGTTCGCCGTCAATATGCCGCTAAAACCGCCTGATCAGCGCACTGATCAGCGGAAAATCTCGTCGCACGCCGTAGTCTCGAAGGCAAGGGGAACAGGTGTCCGGGGTGTCTCCCGGGCAGGGCCGGATCAAGAATGGTGCTCATGGGACGAGGCAGGCTGCGCATCTACCTCGGGGCGGCCCCCGGGGTCGGCAAGACGTACGCCATGCTCGCGGAGGCGCACCGGCGGCAGGAACGTGGCACGGACGTCGTGGTCGCGTTCGTGGAGGACCACGGTCGCCGGCGGACTTCGGACATGGTCGCCGGGCTGGAGGTCGTGCTGCGGCAGCAGGTGGTGCACCGGGGCGCCCGGTTCTCCGAGATGGACCTGGACGCCGTCCTGGCCCGCCGCCCGCAGGTGGCCCTGGTGGACGAGCTGGCCCACACCAACGTCCCCGGCTGCCGCAACGACAAGCGCTGGCAGGACGTCGAGGAGCTGCTGGCGGCCGGGATCGACGTGATCTCCTCCGTCAACGTGCAGCACCTGGAGTCGCTCGGCGACGCCGTCGAGGGCATCACCGGGGTGCGCCAGCGCGAGACCGTCCCGGACGAGGTGGTTCGCCGGGCGGACCAGATCGAGCTGGTGGACATGTCCCCGCAGGCGCTGCGGCGACGGCTGGCGCACGGCAACGTGTACGCGCCGGAGAAGATCGACGCCGCCCTCGCCAACTACTTCCGCCCGGGCAACCTGACCGCACTGCGCGAGCTGGCGCTGTTGTGGACCGCGGACCGGGTGGACGAGTACCTCCAGAAGTACCGGGCCGAGCAAGGCATCGAGGGCACCTGGCAGGCCCGGGAGCGGATCGTGGTGGGCCTGACCGGCGGGCCCGAGGGGGCGACGCTGATCCGCCGGGCGGCCCGGATCGCGGCCCGGGTCTCCGGCGGCGAACTGCTGGCCGTGCACATCTCCCGCTCGGACGGGCTGGTGGGCTCCGGCTCGCCGCAGGCGCTGATCGAGCAGCGCGCGCTGGTGGAGAGCCTCGGCGGCTCCTTCCACGCCGTGCTGGGCGACGACCCGGCCGCCGGGCTGCTGGACTTCGCCCGGGGCGTGAACGCCACCCAGATCGTGCTGGGCACCAGTCGGCGGCCCGCCTGGCAGTACCTGTACGGGCCGGGCGTCGGCACCACGGTGACCCGGGAGGCCGGGGACATCGACGTCCACATGGTCACCCATGAGCACGCCGGGCACGGGCGGCACGGCAAGATACCGGTCCGCCGGATCACCGACCTGGGCCGTACCCGGACGGTCGCCGGCTGGCTGATCGGGCTGGTCGGCCCGCCGCTGATGGCGATCGTGCTGACCGCGATCGGCGGCCTGGGGCTCTCCACCGACATGCTGCTGTTCCTGTCGCTGACGGTGTGCGCGGCGCTGGTCGGCGGGCTGCTGCCGGCGATCGGCTCGGCGCTGGTCGGCTCCTCGGTGCTGAACTACTACTTCACCCCGCCGCTGCACACGTTCACCATCAACGAGCCGCAGAACATCATGGCGGTGGCGATCTTCACCATCGTCGGCATATCGGTGGCGTCGGTCGTGGACCTCGCGGCCCGGCGCACCCAGCAGGCGGCCCGCAGTCAGACCGAGGCGCAGACGCTCAGCGCGCTGGCCGGCACGGTACTGCGCGGCGCGCCCAACGGGGACGGCGTGCTGACCGCGCTGATGGAGCAGGTCCGGGAGACCTTCGGGCAGGAGAGCGCCGCACTGCTGGAGCGGCCCGGTCCGCTCGCCGCCTGGGTTCCGGTGGCCGCCGCCGGCCCGCGCCCACCGGAGCGGCCGGAGGAGGCCGACGTGGACGTCCCGGTCGGTGACAGCCTGGCGCTGGTGCTGCGCGGCCGGGTGCTGCCCGGGGCGGACCGGCGCCTGCTCGGGGCGTTCGCCGCGCAGGCCGCCGTGGTGCTGGAGCGCCGCCGGCTGGCCCGGGAAGCCGCCGAGGCCCGCCGGGAGGCGGAGGGCAACCGGATCCGGACGGCTCTGCTGGCGGCCGTCTCGCACGACCTGCGCACCCCGCTGGCGGGCATCAAGGCCTCGGTGAGCTCGCTGCGTTCGGCCGACGTCGACTGGGACCCGGAGGACGAGGCCGAGCTGCTGGCCGGCATCGAGGCCGGGGCCGACCGGCTGGACCACCTGATCAACAACCTGCTCGACATGAGCCGGCTCCAGACCGGGACCGTCACCCCGCTGATCCAGGAGACCGACCTGGACGAGGTGGTGCCGTACGCGCTCGGCGGGGTGCCGCCGGAGTCCGTCCGGCTGGAGGTGCCGGAGACGCTGCCGATGGTCCGGGCCGACGGCGGGCTGCTGGAGCGCTCGCTCGCCAACCTGGTGGAGAACGCCGTCAAGTACAGCCCGGACGGCGTCAAGGTGCTGGTCAAGGCCGACGAGCTGCGGCAGCCGGGGGTTCCGGCCCGGGTCGAGCTGCGGATCGTGGACCGCGGTCCGGGCGTGCCCGAGGAGGCCAAGGAGAAGATCTTCGCGCCGTTCCAGCGCTACGGGGACGCGCCGCGCGGCGCCGGGGTCGGCCTCGGACTCGCGGTGGCGCGCGGGTTCGTCGAGGCGATGGACGGTACCGTCACCGCCGAGGACACCCCGGGCGGGGGCCTGACCATGGTCGTCAGCCTGCCCGTGGTCGAACGGCCGCCCGATTCGGGGGAGCCGGGCGGCGACGGCGGCGATCCGCTCGCGGAGCTGATCACCTGAGAACCGGCGGCGCACCGGCCGGGCCCGTCGCCCGCTCCCGGCGCCGCACGCCGCAACGATAGCCATCGAGTCATCCCACAGTCCGTAAGTCAGACAGCCCTGAAAGGCGGAGCCCGCAAATGACCCGGGTCCTCGTCGTGGACGACGAACCGCAGATCGTCCGCGCGCTGGTGATCAACCTCAAGGCCCGTAAGTACGAGGTGGACGCGGCCCATGACGGCGCGAGCGCCCTGGAGCTGGCCGCGGCCCGCCATCCGGACGTGGTCGTCCTCGACCTGGGCCTGCCCGACATGGACGGGGTCGAGGTGATCCGAGGCCTGCGCGGCTGGACCCGGGTGCCGATCATCGTGCTGTCGGCCCGGCACGCCTCGGACGAGAAGGTCGAGGCGCTGGACGCCGGCGCCGACGACTACGTCACCAAGCCGTTCGGCATGGACGAGCTGCTCGCCCGGATGCGGGCCGCCGTGCGGCGGGCCGAGCCGGTGGCCGGGGAGGCCGACTCGCTGGTCGTCACCGAGTCCTTCACCGTCGACCTCGCGGCCAAGAAGGTCAACCGGGACGGTGCCGACGTACGCCTCACCCCGACCGAGTGGCACCTGCTGGAGGTGCTGGTCCGCAACGCCGGGCGGCTGGTCAGCCAGACCCAGCTGCTCCAGGAGGTGTGGGGCCCGGCCTACCGCACCGAGACCAACTACCTGCGGGTCTACCTCGCCCAGCTGCGCCGCAAGCTGGAGCGCGACCCCTCGCACCCGCGCCACTTCATCACCGAACCGGGCATGGGGTACCGGTTCGAGAGCTGACCGCGGCTTCCCCTGGCGGCTGAACGACCTGCCGCCAGGGGGTCGGAACCCGGTACCCTTCCGACATGAGTGGTGACAACAGCAGCGGCCAGCCGCAGGGGCGGTTCCGCCGCATGCTCAGCCGGCTGACCTCCTCGGCCGAGGAGCTGGACGCCGAGGAGCTGCGTCAGGAGAGCGCCGCGGAGTCCGGATGCACACCGATCGCCGGCTGCGGGGACCGCGAGCTGGTCACCGTCGCGGGCACGTTGCGCACGGTGACGCTGCGCCCCCGGGCGGGGGTGCCCGCCCTGGAGGCCGAACTCTTCGACGGCACCGAGGCGCTGGACGTGGTCTGGCTCGGCCGCCGCTCGATCGCCGGGATAGAGCCCGGCCGCCGGCTGCTCGCCAGCGGCCGGATCGGCCACGCACGCGGGCGCCGCGTGCTGTTCAACCCCCGCTATGAGCTGCGTCCGGTCGGACACGGGAGCGAATGAGCGTGAGCAACCAGCCCGGCGGCGAGGCCGCCGCCCAGCTCGACCTGCCCGTCGACCCGGCGGACGCGGAGGCCGCCCGCAAGGCCGCCTCCAAGGAGGCCGCCGAGACGGTGCTCCAGGCCTTCGGCGGCGTGCGCGGCATGATCGACATGACGCTGCCCGGCCTGGTCTTCATCGTCACCTACAACCTGACCCACCAGGTCAGCACCTCGGCCTGGGCCGCACTGGGCCTGAGCGCCCTGTTCGTCGTGGCCCGGCTGGCGAAGCGGGAGACCATCCAGCACGCCTTCAGCGGGGTGTTCGGCGTCGCCCTCGGCGCCTGGATCTCGATGAAGAGCGGCAAGGCCGAGGACTTCTACCTGCCCGGCCTGCTCTGGAACGTCGGCTACTGCATCGGCCTGGCGGTCTCCGCCCTGGTGCGCTGGCCGATGATCGGGGTGATGCTCGGCCCGATCACCGGCGAGATGTTCACCTGGCGCAAGGAGAACCCGGGCCGCCTGGCCGCCTACACCAGGGCGACCTGGGCCTGGGTGGTGATCATGGGTGCCAAGCCGGTGATCCTCTTCCCGCTGTACTTCACCCACAACGTCAACCTGCTGGGCTGGCTGAAGGTCGCCCTCGGCATCCCGCCGATGCTGCTGGCGATGTACGTGACCTGGCAGATCCTGTTGAAGGCGCCGCCGCCGATCAAGGCGCAGCTGGACGAGGAGGAGCCGGCGAAGTAGCCGGCTCCCACGGAGGACCACGCGGAAGGGCCCGCACCCCGGCGAGGGG
>NZ_JBHVFE010000586.1:0-4938 GCF_042801945.1 Kitasatospora sp. NPDC057542 | reverse complement strand
TGCCTGCCCTCCCCCGTGTAGGCAAAACGCCCGGCTGGGGAACCCCAGCCGGGCGTCAGGCCGACTTCAGACGTCGCCGAACTCGCCGCTGCGGACAGCGGCAACGAACGACTTCCAAGCCTCGGCCGGGAACACCAGAGCCGGGCCCTGGGGGTCCTTGGAGTCACGGACGGGCATCAATGTACGAGAGCCCCGCGCAACCTCAAGGCAGTCGCCACCTTGCTGGCTGTACGTCGACTTCACCCACGAAGCGGTAGTCAAGTCGAAATCAGCCATGAGAGTCCTTCCGAGCGTGGAGTATCAATTCGAGAGTCGCTGACTCGGCCAGCGCCCCTACCTGGAGGCGATCGTATCTCCTGCGCCAGTCGCGGAGCCTGTCGTCATCTCGTTCGACGTGCCCGCGCCCCTCAGACTCAGAGTAGCCAAACAGGGAGCCATCGGGGAGTGTCAGCAGCCGCATGGGCAGGGCGAATGGCCTGTGTTCTCCCATGCTGAAGGGCGCCACCTGAAGTACTACACGTCCCTGTTCGCAGAGCTGTTCAAGTTGCTCAAGCTGTTCCCGCATGACCTCCGGACCACCGATGATCCGCCGGAGGCAGCTCTCGTCCAGTACGGCATGGATGAGCGGCGGGTCTCGTCGCGCTAGTGCCTCCTGTCGCGCAAGCAGAAAGGTCATCCTCTCTTCTGCCTGCTTGGGGGTGATGTCCCTTCGACGAACATCCGCCCTTGCAAGAGCCGCCGCGTAGGACTTCGTTTGAAGCAAGCCAGGGATGACGCCGAGTTCGAAGATCCGGATCTCACTGGCTCGCGTCTCATGGGCTGCGTACTCCGGGAAGCCCTCCAGCAATGCCGAGTGCTTGGCCTGGAGCCACATCAGCAGCAGGGTTCCGCCCGTCTCAAGCACTCGATCGGCATCACGTGCGAACTTCTCACTTGGCGGGGTCCGGCCAGGCGGGGCAAGTTCGGCGTAGGAGACGTAGGAGGGATCAACCCCCAAGCGCCTCGCCAGCTGGGCTTGCGTGAGGCCAGCAGCCCTGCGCGACCTGCGAAGTTGCACCCCGAAGGGCGCCCATGGACCTGATGTTGGATCAAGTTCTTTGAGGTTCAATGATCTTCACCTACTTGCCGAGCACTGACTTCAAGATTCAGATCGGGTTCCGATCGTAGAGGTAATCGCGCCACTATGGCTACACCCGGTGATTCGCCGGACGCACAGCGCAACCTGCGGAGACCCCATGCATCACGCGCGGAATCCCGAGCCCCTCTTCCAACTCCACGAAGCCGTCCTCGACTTCAGCGACCTGGAGGACGGTGAGCCGCGCGAGAGCGTCTTCGCGGAGGTCGCGTTCGGGAAGGCGGAGCTTCGGCCGCTACCGCCGAACCGTCGACGGGTGTCCTTTGCCGCCCGTCATCAATTCCTCGTACCTGGAGCAGAGTTGAGCAGGACGAGCTCCCCACCTCGCGGCCCGCCGGCACCTCGAAACGGAGACCGGCCTGGTCCTGCCCCTCCGCACCATCCTCTCCGTCGACTACGTGCCCGCCGCCGAGTTCCCCGAGGGCCTCGACTTCGTGTACGCGGGCGGGGTGCTCACGCCCCAACAGGCCGACACCGCCCGCCACTACCAGCCCCCGCAGGAGATCCGCGCTCTCCACTGGGTCCCCCGTCACAAGCTTCGCGATGTCATGGCCGACGACCAGTTCCGCCGCGTCGAGGACGCCTGGGACGCCTGGGAGCACGGAGACGGCCTCCCCCTCCTCATCCGCGGCGTCCCGGTCCCGGTCGGCTGATCAAGGAGACACCCCCGAGGCCGGACCGCCACGGGTGCGGTCCGGGCCTTCGCTTCAGCAGGAGTCGCGCGCACCTGATCGCTGGGGCCGCTGCATCAGGCAAGCCCAGCAGCGCGGCGCACCCCCTTCACACGCAATCCTCCCTTGAGGTACTTCGCCATGCTCAAAACCCACCGGCCCGGTACGTTCGTCGCGCGCCTCGACTCTCGCACCGAGTCCACGCCCCTGGCGCGCTACTTGCTCCGCGCCTACCTCTCCGGCCTCCCCACCGGCGAGGCCTACCGCGACACCGCCGAGTTACTCCTCGGCGAGCTGTTCGCCAACGCCGTCCAGCACTGCGACGCCCCCGCCGACCGCCACATCGAGATCCGCTTCGCCCTCACCGGCGACCACCTCCGACTGGAAGTCCACGGCACCGGCACCGGCCACCCCGCCCTCCAAGCCCCGGCCCCCGACGACGAGCACGGCCGCGGCCTGTTCCTCGTCAACGAGCTCGCCGAACACTGGGGCTGCACCTCCCGACCCGACGGCGTCGGCAAGTTCACCTGGGCCCTCATCTCCTCCTCCACCGCCTGAAAGCCACCCCACCCATGCACCTCGCCGCCCTGGCCCGCCACGCCCTCTCCCGCGGCCGCACCCCCGCCGCCACCTACGCCCTCCTCGCCCGCCGCACCCGCAAGCCCCTGCCCTCCGCCCGCGCGGTGTGCCTCGCCCTCACCATCCCCCTCGCCGAGACCACCCGCCGCCTCAACGACTGCTACGACGCCCTGCTCGCCAACCCCCGCCCGAACTCCGAGACCGACACCGGCGAACTCCTCGAAGCCCTCGGCGTCTTCGACATCCCCAAGTCCCTCACCGACACCGAACTCGCCGTCGTCGAACACTTCCTCGCCGCCGTCGACGCCATGGGCGGCATCCGCCCCGGCCACCACCACGGCCTCCAGCGCTGGTTCACCACCGGCAACCTCACCGCCGCCTACCTCTCCCTCGCCGCCACCCACCCCCTCCCCCGCACCGGGAACCCCACCACCTACTGGACCGCCCTCACCACCGCCGGCGAACTCCTCACCACCACCCCCAACCCCGACACCCGCATCACATACGCCCTCACCCACTGCCGCACCCAAGCCACCCACACCTGAACCCACGCGCAGGAAGTCGACCCCACCGACTTCCTGCGCAGCACGCCCACCCCGACCTGATCAGCCGAGCGCTTCCACCACCGCAGGCCCGCGCGCAGCGCCCGGATGACCACCACCCAGCACACTGCCGTGGTTTGACTTCGTGGGAGAACTCCGGGCCCATCAAGCGGTCGGCGAAGTGATGGGCCCGCCCCTGGCCTTCCTCTCCGGTCGGGTCTGCCCGCGGGGGCAGCGGCTCTGCCCCCGCGTACCTGGCCGGAGTGGACCCGTGACACGTATACAGGAGGCCAGGCCGTCCTCCGCCCTGAAAGGGTCTCTCATGCACGCACGGGAAGCCGCCAGAACGCCGGACGGCGCCCGCCCCGGCCGCCCGGCCGCCGACACCGCGCGTACGGCCCGCACCGCAGCCGTGCCGATGCGGCAGGGGGCGGGCCTTCCGTCCCCGCAGGAGGTGGCCGCCCTCCAGCGCACCGTCGGCAACGCCGCCGTGGCCCGGATGCTCGAAGAGGCCCGCCACCGGCACGGCCCGGGCTGCGGGCACCAGGAGTCGGACGGCGGGGCGCCCGTGCAGCGCTCCGCCGTGCACCAGGTCCTCGGGTCACCGGGCCGGCCGCTCGCCGCTGCGCTCCGCGAGGAGATGGAACACCGGCTCCAGGCGGACTTCTCCGATGTGCGGGTGCACACCGGCACGGCCGCGCAGCGCTCGGCGCAGGAGGTGGGCGCCCGCGCCTACACCTCGGGCAGTCATGTCGTCATCGGCGCCGAAGGAGCGGACAAGCACACCCTGGCCCATGAGTTGACCCATGTGATCCAGCAGCGGAACGGCCCGGTGGCCGGTACGGACCACGGGGACGGCCTGCGCGTCAGCGACCCGTCCGACCGTTTCGAGCGCGAGGCGGAGGCGACCGCGCACCGGGTGATGGCGGCGCCGGTGCAGCGGGCCGTCGCCGCCCCGGACGCCCCGGGCCCGACGGACCGCGCCCCGGCCGGGGCGGCCCCGGCGGTGCAGCGGCTCGTCAACGTCGCCAAGGCGGTCCTCAGCAAGCCGGCGGACAGCGAGAAGGTCCAGTGGAAGGTCCAGCGTCACCTGAGGCTGCCGGAGGCGGAGAAGCAGGCGATCCTGGCCGAGATCGGGAGGATGGCCGAGTCGGGGGAGTCCCTGCGGTTCGCCTCGTACGAGAAGCTCATCGACGCGGCCAACGTCCGGGTGCGCGCGGCGAGCGGGCAGAGCCTGGCGCCCGTGACCCCCGTCGCCATCACCACCGGGGGCTTCCAGCACGAGTTGACGATCTCCGACGAGGAGCAGGTGAAGCGGCACAGGGAAGTGCGCCGGCGTCTGTCCCTGCGCGGTGTCAGCCTCGACCTGGAGGCGTTCCGCAACCGGCAGGCGATGGTGAACCCGTTCACGTACAACGACGTGGAGGACGGCGCCTCCTACACCATCGGCGCCACCGGGAACTTCGTCCTCGGCAGTGTGCCGGAGGGCGACTACTCCCAGCTGTTCGGCCTGGCCAAGAGCAAGTCGGGGCTCACGGACCAGCAGCTGGCGAACCGGTTCATCAAGGCGCTGGTCGAAAGCGGCAGCAAACCGTTCGAGGATCTGCCCAAGGACGCGCAGAAGTACTGCGCCAAGATCGTGGCCATCATCCAGGGCGCCGAGTTCCGCCGGGCCGCCGCCAACCCGACCGCGGCCGTCGCGGCCTTCAACAGGGTCGCCACCAGCGACACGGCGACGCTCCACGACGAGATGAACCGGTTCACCCTGTTCGCCAAGACCGGCGGAGGGTCGGCGGACTCGCAGTACCACCGCAACGGCAAGGAGCCCGACGCGGAGCTCAACGCCCGCATTCTCCAGGAGTTCAGGTCACTGGCCCAGCTCGTGTCCGCGAACGGCTTCGACCCCAATGACGAGGAGAAGTTCTACGAGGCCTGCGAGACCATCGCGGTCGGCTCCATGAACGCCTTCAAGGCGAACTTCAGCTACACGATGGCGTAGACCGGCCGGCCC
>NZ_JBHVFE010000585.1:0-4940 GCF_042801945.1 Kitasatospora sp. NPDC057542 | reverse complement strand
GCTTCAACACCCTGCTGCTCACCATCCGCGAGCGCCGCCGGGACCTCGGCATGCTGAAGTCGATCGGGATGACACCACGGCAGGTGGTGGCGATGACGGTCGTCTCGGTGGCCTGGCAGGGCGTGGCCAGCGGGATCATCGGCATCCCGGTCGGGATGGTGGCTCACCGCCTGATCACCGAGAACGTCGGGACGATCGTCTTCCCGGAGGAGATGCTCGACATCTGGAGCGCCCCGCTGCTCGTCGGCCTCGCCCTGGCGGGCGTGGCGATCGCCGTCCTCGGCGCGCTCGTCCCGGCCCGCTCGGCGGCCCGGCTGTCGATCGCCGAGGTGCTGCACAACGAGTGAGCACGGACCTCGGGACGGACGGCCGGTCGGAACCCCGACCGGCCGTCCGTGCCGTCCGGGCCTGCCGTGTCGGCCGCCGCGTCCGCCGCACGGCTGACGCATGCTCAGGCCGCGCTGTTCGAGCGCCTATCATCGCGCCATGGCCACCGCTGAGCTGATCCGCATCGTCTCCCGCTCCTCGCCCATGGCACTCGCCCAGGTCGACCGGGTCCGCGCCGAACTCGCCGTCCTGCATCCGGAGTTGCGCACCGAGGTGGTACCGGTCACCACCTCGGGCGACCGCTGGACCGGCGACCTCGCCGCGCTGGGCGGCAAGGGCGCGTTCACCAAGGAGGTCGACGCGGCGCTGCTCGCCGGGGAGGCCGACGTCGCCGTGCACTGCCTCAAGGACATCCCCGCCGACCGCCCGCTGCCCGCCGGCACCGTCTTCGCCGCGTACCTGCGCCGCGACGACATCCGTGACGCGCTCGTCCACCCCGGCGGCCTCGCCCTGGCCGAACTCCCGCCCGGCACCCGGATCGGCACCTCCTCCGTCCGCCGGGTCGCCCAACTCGCCGCCTCCCACCCGCACCTGGAGTGCGTCCCGATCCGCGGCAACGCCAACAGCCGGCTCGCCAAGCTGGAGGCCGGGGACGCCGACGCGCTGCTGCTCGCCGTCTCCGGCCTGGAACGGATCGGCGAGCAGGCGAGGATCACCGAGGTGCTCGGCGTCGAGGCGATGTGCCCGCCGATCGGCGCCGGCATCCTCGTCCTGCAGTGCCGCGAGGGCGACACCGCGACCATCGAGGCGGTCACCGCCCTCGGCCACCATGAAACCTGGCGCGAGGCGGCGGCCGAGCGGATGTTCCTGCACGCGCTCCAGGGCCACTGCAACAGCCCGATCGCCGGTTACGCCAGGGCGGAGAGGGACGGCCGCCTCTCGCTGCGCGGCCGGGTCTTCACCCCGGACGGCAAGCAGGTGCTGGACGCCCACGAGTGGGCGGGCGCGCTCAGCCCGGAGGACCTCGGGACCTCGGTGGCGCTGGCGCTCAAGCGGCAGGGGGCGCAGGAGCTGATCTCCTCGATCCCGCACTGATCCGGCCGGGCCGAGTGCCTCACGGCATGGGCCCGGCCGGGGGAGGCGCTGGTGGCCGGGCGCCGCCCCGACCGGACGGTACCGCCGAGGGCCGGTACCGCCGCGATCGGGGCGGTCGTGCATCCGCCGGTCACCGCCATCGAGGAGGACCGGGACCTCTCCTCGATGAGCGGCGTCCTGACCGGTACCGCCTAACGTCCGTTGCCGTCCGGACGGCCCGGCCTCACGTCAGGTGCCGGGCGAAGAACCGGGCCCCGGCGTCGAGCTCGAACTGCGGGACGCCGGTGTGCCCGCCCAGATTGGCGTGCAGCGTCTTCTCCTTGGAGCCGAAGGCGTCGAACAGGTCCAGGGCCGCCTGCCGGTCGTTCCCTTCGTCGTCCCACTGCAGCAGGACCTGCAGCGGAATGGTGACCTGGCGGGCCTCCTCGAACATGGTGCGGGGCACGAAACTCCCGGCGAACAGAACGGCGGCCGAGATGCGCGGCTCGACCACTGCCAGCCGGGCGCCAATGGAGATCACTCCCCCCTCGTACCCGACCGGGCCGCCGATCTCGGGCAGCGAAAGGAGGGCGTCCAGAGTGGCCCGCCATTCCGGGACCGCCTTCTCGACCAGCGGGAGGACAAGGGCGTCGACGATCTCGTCGCCGACCGGCTCGCCGGCCTCCATCACCCGGCGCAGGTCGGCGCGGGCCTGCTCGGCGGCGGCCCAACGGGGCCGGTCACCGCTCCCGGGCAGCTCGATGGTGGCCGAGGCGAAGCCGTACTCCGCCGCGTAGTACCGGGCCCGCCCTGCCAGCCGGGGGTACATCTTGCTCAGTCCGAGCGGCGGGGGACAGATCAGGATCAGCGGCGCCGGTGCGGACGCGGAGGCGGACGCGGGCGTCCACAGGATGCCGGGGATCTCGCCGAGGGTGAACTCGCGTTCGAGGACGCCGTCGTCGAGGCGTCGCTCAGAAGTGAACTGCATGGTCGTGCCTTTCGGGAGTGCTCTGGAACGGCGCTCCCGGACGACCTATCGCCCGGCCGTGACCCCGGAGGGGAGCACCCATGTCGATACTGCGTTCACGGGTACCACCTCCTCGTTCTCTCGCACGGCCTCCGGAAAACTAGCAGCGGCCGCCCTGGTCCGCAAACGGGTTTCTGCGGAGGTTCCGTGGCCGGATGCCACGGAGCCACTCGGGCCCGGGCCTGGTACGGCTGCGACGATGCCGCCGCTCGGCGTACCCGCTTCACCACCGACGCGTCCTCGACGCCGAGCTGCGCGGCCGGGCGCCCGGTGACCGTCCGGTGGTTTTTCCCTCCTCCGGCGAGAACCGGGAGAGTGTTCGGGGCGTCCGTTGAGGCGTGATCAGTGCGGTGCTCGGCGGGATGCCGATGTTCTGGCCCGGGCTGCTGCTCTCGCTGGTGCCCGCGGCCCTGCTGAACCGTCCGGTGGGGCGGTTGCTGCGGGCTCACTGGGTGGTGGGCTTCGTGCTGCTGCTCGGACTCGGCGGGGTGGTCACGGCGACGCTGCTGCCGGAGGCGTTCGAGCTCTCGGAGGGTGCCGTACGGCAGTGCGCCCTGGAGGGCGGCCGGCCGCGATCGCCGTACGAGCTGCTGCACGTCCGGCACATCGAGCTCAAGCTGGCGACCTACGCCCCGGTCGGGTTCGCGGCCGCGCTGGCGGGCACCCGGCGGCGGGCAGCGGTGGCGCTGCTGGGTGCGGCGGCGCTGCCGTTCGCGGTGTCGGCGGTGCAGTACGCGCTTCCGGCGATCGGCCGGGACTGCGACGTGCAGGACGTGTGGGACGGGGTGCAGGGGGTCGTCCTGGGAGCGGCGGTGGGCTTGGTGGCCGGGCCGCTGGTACGGGCGGTGCGAGCGAGGACGGTCTGAACTACTCGTCGAGCAGCGGGAACAGGCGCGTCACGGCTGCGACCGGGCGGGCCTCGGCCGGGCGGGTGGCCGGGTCGGTCTCGCGGCCCCGGTAGCGGGCGAGGACCTGGCGGACCGCCTCGCCGACGGCGGTCAGCTCCTCGGGCGTCAGGTAGACGACGGCACTGAAGGCCTCGTCCCGCTGCCACTCGGCCGGGGCCTCGGCGCGCCGGGCGAGCCAGCGCTGGTGGCTCTCGTCCTCCAGGCCGCGCGCCAGCTCGCCGAACTCGCCCTCTGCTGCGGGCTGTCGGACCGTCGGAAGCCGCCACGGCCGGGCCCGTCCGTCGGTGGCCGGGGCCTCTTCGATCAGCCCGTACCGGGCCAGCTGCCGCAGGTGGAACGAGCAGAGGCCCGAGCTGAGGCCGAGCCGGGCGGCGGCTTCGGTGGAGGTGACGGTGCCGTGTTCGGCGAGCAGTTCCAGCAGTGCGGTGCGGACGGCGTGTTCGGGAAGGGGGCCGGTTCTGACGAGGTCTTCGGTCACTTTGCAAAGCATGCTACTTTGCAAAGCCGACAGCAAGCCCAGCCCCTCGAAGGAGCGCCGTGTCCGAGCCGCGTGAACGCCCGACCGTCCTGCGGATCACCGAGGTGGGGGAGGAGATCCTGCGCCGCGCCTGCCGCACGGCGACGGAGGAGGACTTCGGCAGCGAGCGCCTGGCGCGGCTCATCGACGACATGTTCACCACCATGCACGTCGCCGACGGCTGCGGCCTCGCCGCCAACCAGGTGGACGTGGACCTGCGCCTGTTCGTCTACGACTGCCCCGACGACGACGGCGTCCGGCACACCGGCCACGTGCTCAACCCGGTGGTCGAGGAGCAGGATCCCGGGCGTGCGCTGATCGAGGAGACCGAAGGCTGCCTCTCCGTTCCCGGCGCCAACACCAGGCTCGCCCGCCCGGCCCGGACCGTGGTGCGCGGCGTCAACCAGCACGGCGAGCCCATCGTCATCGACGGCACCGGCTACTTCGCCCGTTGCCTCCAGCACGAGACCGACCACCTGAACGGCGGGCTCTACATCGACCGCCTCTCCGCCCGGGACCGCAAGAGGATGATGAAGCAGACCGCGGACCGGCGGGAGAAGGTGTTCGCCGAGCGCGCCGCCAGGGCCGCGAAGGTGGTCGGGGCCGAATAGCGCGGTGACCGCACAGGTGCCCGGCCCTGGCGTCCGATATCGCTGCCGCGCTCGCCGATTCGAGGGATCGGCAGCGGTTGTGCCGACGCGGACGGGGCGCGAGGGGAATCCCTGGTCCGGAGAGGCGCCCGCTCCCAGTCGTGCGCCCTCGGAAAGGAGAACAGTCATGCGTCGTCGTATCGCGATGGTCGGCATGCCGGCCATCGTCGGTGTGCTCGCACTCGCCGTTCCCGCCCAGGCGGCGACGGGCGTCCTGGTGGTGAACGGTGTGCCCCGGGAGAATCCGCAGCGGGGCTGCTACGCGACCTCGTCTCCGGTGTCGATCCGGAACTTCACGGACTCGACGGTTCTGGTGCACGCCGCGGCGAACTGCCAGGGGCCGGTGACGGCGGAGGTGGCTCCCGGGGCGTTCGCGCGGGCAGTCGGGACGAGCTACTTCGTCCTCTGAGTCGGTCCGCACCGCGCCGGAGCGGGAC
>NZ_JBHVFE010000584.1:0-4951 GCF_042801945.1 Kitasatospora sp. NPDC057542 | reverse complement strand
CTCCGCGTCCAGCGGCGCGCTCGCCCTCCAGCAGTCCACCATCAGCTGCCAGGGGAACCAGAGCAGGACGACCGGGGTGAACCAGGCCCCGATGCTCCAGCCGCGTCCCAGGCGGTGCCCGTTCGGCAGCAGCAGGTCGGCGTTCTGGCGGATGCGGTAGAACCAGACGATGAACACCACGGCGGTGGCCAGCGCCAACGGGATGAACACCCCGTTCAGCGCGGTCGCCACGGAGTCCACGGCGTCGAAATCGTCGAGGCCGACATCGTCCGACCCGTCCACCAGCCGGCCCAGGGACACGTCGGACCAGAGGTCGACCGCAACCGCCGCCGCCGCCACCGCAGCGTTCAGCCCCAGCAGGACGTAGACCGCCACGGCAAGGCCGTTCGCCGGGCGCAGTGCCGCCGCCCATCCGGGGGCCGCCTCCGCGCAGCCGAAGCAGCGGCCGCTGTCCGTCCCCACGGGGCGTGTCCCGCACGCCACACACACCATCAGATCGTCAACTCCTGGAATCGCCGCGTGCTTGACCACGCACGCCGGTACGCCACCACCCCGATCGGGATGGGCGCGCCGACTCTAGGGGACCCAAGGCGTCGGCTGCCAGCAGGAATTCACAGCGCAGCGGCGGTATCGCCAGATAACCGACAGATCACTCCGACGACCTGGCGCAGGAGACGGATCCGGTTCGGCACCCCTCTCCGGCACCGGGCCGGTCCGATCTGCTTGTGTGCTTGACGAGCCACCCTTGGAATGTTGGTGAAGGACATGAGGGGGACCAGCGGGGCAGGGTGCAGTGCAACGAGGCGAACCTCGGCATCGATGGTGCAGACCTTGTCGAGTGCCTCGTCAGGGTTCGGGAGGAAGCCTCGAAGCCATCGGTTCGGACGCGATAGTGAGGGCCGTCCCATCCGGCCTCGGAGCGCAGACCTTCGTCGGCCCGGGCGATTTCAACACCCAGCTGACCGCCTGGCTGCAGAATGCCAACCGTTGTCGGCACCGCACGATCGGCTCCCGGCCCCTCGACCGGTGGGAGACGGACAGGGCGGCCATGTTGGCCGTCCCGCCCGTCGGCCCGCCGGCCTGGTGGCCGCTTCGCACTCGCCTGGGCCGCGACCACTACATCCGCGTCGACACCAACGACTACTCCGTCCACCCCCGCGCGATCGGCCGCCTGGTCACCGTCCAGGCCGACACCGAGGAGATCACCGTGACCTGCGGCGAGGACGTGATGGCCCGCCATGCCCGCTGCTGGGCCCGCCACCAGTCGATCACCGACCCCGAGCACGCCGCCGCGGCCCGGCACCTGCGCGAGGAAGTCCGGCAGCAACAGGCCGCCCGCGCACGCACCGCCCGGGCCGCGTTCCTGGCGCCCGACGGCCTCGGCGTCGAGGTCGAGCAGCGCGAGCTGGCCACCTACGACCGCATCTTCACCCTCATCGAGGGCGGAGCCGGAGAGGAGGACCCCCGATGACCCCGACCACTGCCCCCACCAGCCAGAACACCACCACCGCCAAGAGTGACCGTCCACCCGAGGCCCGCGCCGCCCGCACCAGCCAGCAGACCGCCGCCGACCGGTCGTTGGCCGAGTTCGCCGGGTCGGGTTGCCGATGAAGCCAACCCGACCCGGCACATGAAGGCCAGCGGCCAAGTGTCCGTCGACGAGTAGCCGCGGCCCGGCGCCCTGTGACCTGCCGACTCGGCACGTATGAACGACGCCACAACGTCGCACCGGATGCCACTCACAAGGCCAGCGCTGCCGTCATGCGGGCGAGCAGGTCAGTTGGCAGGGCGAAGCGGTTGGCCGGGTTGCGGTACGAGTAGCCGCCGTCGTTGACCTGGTGGCCGGACTCGGCCGTGGTCCAGCAGACCGGACCGCACTGCCCCTGGTCTTCCAGCAGCGCAGCCGCGAGGCGCTCGGGCTCCTCGACCGCGGTACAGGCCCGCAGCGCCGCCGTCAGCCGCTCGATGGCCCCGGCCGGCACCGCCGCGTCGGATCCACCACCGATCCCCACGCCCGCCTTCTGCTCTTGTTGCCCGCGTTCGGGGACCGCGACCGAGACCCGCCCCGAGCTCAGCCGCCCACCTTCACGACCGGGGTGATGCTGCGGCGTCCCCACGTGCGCCCTTCGGCGGCTGCGGGTGAACCCGGCTTCGTCTTCGAAACAGGTCTATCCATCGCAGGCCGCCCAGGTCGCGTCCTTCCACGAGGCCACGGCCTGCTCGTCGCGCTCGGCGGCCCGCCTCGTGGGGACCTGCGGGGTGAAGCCCAGCCGGCGCATCAGCCGGGTGGCGCCCGAGACGCTGTAGAGATCCGCCCGGACGGCTCGAGCCGGACCGAGAATCCCAGCTCCCTGAGTCCCGCCCTCCGACCCGCCCAACTTTGCGGCTGCGGCCGGAGGCAGTCGGCTCCATGGGCGCGGCCTGTCGAGGGTCGTGAACCGGTCGTCGGCTGGATCCACCGGTGGCCGTGGCGATTCCGGACATGCCCCCACAAGTCGACAATTCATTTGACGTGGCCTCAGGTCGGGGCCCATCGTTCCCACCCGAACGCTCCCGGCTCGGGAGCACGCGACCGGGGGGCTCGACACGACTGGCATGGTCACAACTTCACGCACAAACGCACGCTCGCGTATCCAGCAAGGACAGGGCGCTCGGCACGCCACCGTCTCCTGCTGTCCGGATGCGTGTCAACACCGGTTGACGCTGCCTTGGGCCTCCCCGCTGGGCCACCATCCAGGGCACCTGCCTCGGCACCTGGGACGGCCTCGGCCTCCGGGCCAACCGGCATGGTCCCTGGACTACGAGCAGCACTCCCGACGGTCACTCGGCACCGGCGACCCGAAAGGCGCACGAGCCTGGGGGCGGACTCCGGCGCCAGACGCGAGTCGCGGAGCCCCGCCCCCGCGCAATGACAACAACCTCGTCCATACGAATGGGAACCCGTGAACATCACCCCTGACCAGCAGCGCACGACCCGCGTCACCGCCAAGCGGGTCCTCGCCGCAACCGCCGCGGCCCTCTCCCTCGTGGCGACCGCCGCCTGCGGCCCTGACAAGACCGACAACGCCACCGGCGCCACCACCACCGCCTCACCCAGCCCCACCGAACGACTCGAGTCGATGACCGGCGCGATCATCATCGAACGGGCCCAGCAGGACTTCCTCAAAGCCGCAACCGTCAAGGTCACCGGTCACTCCACCAACGACGGCCACAAGATCGACTTCACCGTGCAGACCGACGACCATGGCAACTGCAAGGGATCGCTCACCACCGCCGACCTGGGAACGATGCAGTTCCTGCGCACCTCGGGACAGACACTCGCCAAGCCCGACGTCCAGGCCCTCACCAAACTCGACGGCCCCGCCGTCGCCGGACGGATGAACGACCGCTGGCTGCGCCTCGCTCCCGGCGACACGCTGACCGCCATCAGCCAGCTCTGTGAACGGAAGACCATCCCCGTCTTCGGCGACGGCACCTCTTCCAAGCAGGCCCTCAACATGGGCAGCACGACCGTCACCGGCGTCAAGGCCGTCTCGATCCTCGCCGTCATCCCCGGCGCCTTCACCGGGCACGTCTCCACCGAGACCCCGGCACGTCCTCTGCGTGTGGAGTCCGAGGAACAGGGGGTGGCCATGGACTTCACCGACTACGGTGCCCCACTGGACGTCACCCTCCCGCCCGCCGACCAGATCACCGACCTGGCGGCTGTGAAGCAGGACGCCGGAACCTGAGTGCAGGAGGTGCTCGGGCACCTGGGCCAGGCCGCCGAGGACGGGCGCCGCCGTCGGGCGCCCGACCCGCGCTTCCTGCACCTGAAAGACGTTACCGTCCGCTCGGGCCGGACCGCCCGGAGGCTGCTGGCCTGGTCATGACCGTCCGCCGCCCTCTCGCGATGCCCACCTTCTCTGCGACCGCCACCGACGTGCCCCTGCCCGCTCAGTCCGGCGCGCGCCGGCTGCCCGTCGAGCAGGGCGCGGACTTCCGCCAGCCGCCCGGTGAGACCGTGGCCGTACCTGCCCCGGCCCGGCGTCCGCTCGCGGCCGGCGGCCTGACCTTCTCCGACCCGGACCGGCGGGTCTGACCGCTCCGGGCCGCCGTGCCGCAGCGGCCGGCTGGTCCTGCTCCTGGCGCTCGCCGTCCGTCCATGCCCGGATCGTTCCTGCGGGCTGTCGTGGGAACCCGCGTCGGTCTGGGCTGCAGGAACGGGGGGGCGAGGATGCGTAGCTGCTGTTCGGCGATGGCGCCCATGGGGCCGGCCGTGCCGAGGTGGGCGACGATGGTGTGCTCGAACAGCTCCAGCACTGACTCGGCTTCGCGCAGGGACTGGTGGGCGATGCGGGTGTGGGCTTCGCGGGAGCCGCCGATCTCCACGCCGATCTGGCCGTTGGCGACGGCGGTGAAGATGTTCTCGTGGGTGTCGATGCTGCTGCGGTACCTCTCGCGCAGGAGGTCGACCATCGCCTGGGTGCTGTCGTTCATCGCGTCATCGTGGCGCACTGCCGGCCGGAACATATCCCCTTCGACGCACCCGGTCCAAAGTTCGGAGCGGTACCTTCCGGATGGCATGTTCGCGGCCAGAAAATCCCAGGTCAGGGCACTGTTCACCGCGACTCTCGGGGTCTAGCATTCCCGGCACGGCGGCCCCACCACAGCACCACCGGGCCACCGAGCAGAGCAGCCGCGCCGCGACCCCGGCGCTGCTGGCCTCCCACCGGCCGGGTCCCGCGGAACGCCCCCCTGCTCCCCCAGGACCCGGCCGGCTGCACCCCCTCCCTCGGCGTCATCACTGACTGCGCTCTGACGGCCGCTGCGCCGCTGGCCGGGGTGCTGCTCGCCGCCGCTGGCCGGGGACGTTTTGGCACTTTCGGGCACCCCCTTGTGACCTGCGTTTTTATGGAGCTGTGGGTAGACCCGGGGCCGTTTTGGTACCGCTGGCGCGCCGATTTTGACC
>NZ_JBHVFE010000583.1:0-4953 GCF_042801945.1 Kitasatospora sp. NPDC057542 | reverse complement strand
CTCGGGGACGTCCGCGAACTGGGGCCAGAGCGAGTGCTGGTTCTCGTCGTTGACGAGCACGAGGAAGGTGCCGTCCTGGTCGTCGAAGGGGTTGGCCATGGGAATCAGTCCTCCTGGTGGGAAAGGCGGGAAGGGGTGCTTTCACCGGTGAGCTCGGCGAGGCGGGCGGCCACGATCGGCCCGATCTGGGCGAGCGCGCCCGGCTGGGTCATCCGGTCGTGGCGGGTGGTGATGTCGTACGGGTCGATCCGGCCGGTGACGTACGGCCGCCAGGTCCCGGAACCGGCCGAGTCCTCGGTGCGGTCGATCGTGGAGTTGAAGAGCAGCAGGCCTCCCTCGAACCTGCCGGGGGCATGGGTGGCCGCCAGCTCGGCGTTGTTGATCATGATCCGGACGACGGCCTCGATGCGCTGCTCGTCCAGGTGCGCCAGGGCACTGCCCCGGCGCCGGAGGATCTCGGCGACCTCGGCGTAGGACAGCGGTCCCTCGCCGAGTTCGGCGGGATCGCAGTCGAGGATGCCGACGAGCACGTCCCGCTCGGTGGGCACGGGCGACTCTTCGAGCACCACGTCCTTGACCGGGTAGGCGTCGAGGGCCGCCAGCAGTTCGGTGCGTTCGCCGCGGGCCTGGAGCTCGCAGGCGATCGCGTGGGCGATCAGCCCGCCGGCGGACCAGCCGAGCAGCCGGTACGGGCCGTCGGGCTGGATCTTCTGGATCTGGTCGGCGTAGTCGGCCGCCATCTCCTCGTAGGACGTGGGCAGGGTCTCGGCGCGCGCGAGGCCGCGCGCCTGGATCGCGTAGACCGGGTACTCCGGGCCGAGGTGGTTCAGGAGCCCGGAATAGCACCAGCTGATGCCACCACCGGGGTGGATGCAGAACAGCGGCGGGCGGGTGCCCGTCGACCGCAGCGGGAGCACCGCGTCGAAGGAGTCCTCGGGGTCGTTCATCGCGAGACGGCTCGTGAGGCCGGCCACGGTGGGTGCCTCGAACAGCGTGCGCAGGCCCACCGGGACGCCCAGCGTCTCACGGACGCGCGACACCAGTCGGGCGGCCAGCAGGGAGTGCCCGCCGAACTCGAAGAAGCTGTCGTCGATGCACACCTGCTCCCGGCCGAGGACCTCGGCGAACAGGCCGCACAACAACTGCTCCTGCGGGGTGCGTGGGCCTCGGCCGGCACCCGCCGCCCGGTACTCGGGGGCGGGAAGGGCGGCCCGGTCCAGCTTGCCGTTGGCGGTCAGCGGCAGCGCGTCCAGCACCACGAACGCCGACGGCACCATGTAGTCGGGCAGTTCGCGGCCGAGGCGGCGGGCGAGGTCGTCCGGCACGGGCGCGTCCTCGTCGACGGGCACCAGGTAGGCGACCAGGCGCTTGTCGCCCGGCCGGTCCTCGCGGACCACGACGGCGGCTTGGGCGATGCCGGGGAGGCCGGTGAGCGCGATCTCGATCTCACCGGGCTCGATCCGGAAGCCACGCAACTTGACCTGGCCGTCGGCCCGGCCGGCGAACTCCAGGGTTCCGTCGGCCCGCCAGCGGGCGAGGTCGCCCGTGCGGTACATACGCTGCCCGGCGGGACCGTACGGGTCCGCGACGAACCGCCCGGCGGTCAGGCCGGGCTTGGCCAGGTACCCCCGGGCCAGGCCCACCCCCGCGAGGTACAGCTCGCCGACCGCGCCCGGCACCGCCGGCCGCAGTCCGGCGTCGAGCAGGTGGAGCCGCATGTTCGCCATCGGCCGGCCGAGCGGAAGGGCTCGGGCAGGGACGGGTGGTGCGCTCAGCGGCTGGGACACCGCGAACGTGGTGGTCTCGGTCGGTCCATAGACGTGGACCACCGAAGTCCCGGGGCACGCGGCCATCACCCTGGCGACCGCGGTGGGCGACACCACGTCACCTCCCGTCCACACTTCGCGCACCCCTGCGAAGCAGTCCGGCTGTTGCTCCGCCGCGAGGTGGAACAGGCCGACCGTCAGGAACAGCCCGGTCACGCCGTGTCGGCCGATGACCTGCGCCAACGCGCCGACATCGAGGTGCCCGGAAGGTGCCAAGACGATCCGCCCGCCGCCCAGCAGCGGCACCCACAGCTCGTAGGTCGCGGCGTCGAAGGCCGCCGGGGAGTGGAGCAGAACGCTCCGGTGACTGCCGTTCGCCCAGCCCGGGTCGAACGCCAGGCCCGCGACGTCCCGGTGCGTCACCCCGATCCCCTTGGGCTTCCCGGTGGAGCCGGAGGTGTACATCACGTACGCCAACTGCCGTGGATCGCACACGACTTCCAGGTCGGAGTCATCGCTCTCAGCCTGGCTCAGCGCGGTGAGCACGTCCTCGGTGAGCACCAACGCCGCGCCGGTCTCGCGGATGATCAGGTCGATCCGGGAGGACGGGAAGCGCGGGTCGAGAGGCACGTAGGCACCGCCCGCCTTGACGATCGCCAGGATCGCGACGACGAGTTCCGCCGAGCGCTCCAGCAGCACCGCCACCGGGGTCTCCGGCCGGACGCCCTGGCCGATCAGTGCCCGGGCCAGCCGGTTGGAGCACAGGTCGAGCTCCCGGTAGGTCAGTTCGGCCGTGCCCGCGACCACCGCGACCGCGTCCGGTGTGGCGGCCACCCGGCGGGCGAACAGCTCCGGCAGACCGGCTTCGGGCAGTTCGGCGTCGGTCCGGTTGAATCCGACCAGCAGCTCACGGCGTTCCTCGCCGGACAGCAGGTCGAGCCGGCCGATCGGCCGGTCCGGCTCGGCGGCGGCCGCCCGCAGCAGCCGCACCCAGCGGGCGAACAGCAGCTCCACGGTGGCCGGGTCGAAAAGGTCGGTCGCGTACTCCACCGCGCCGAGCACGCCCGCCGGGACGCCGTCCGGGCCGTACTGCTCGGCCAGGCTGACGGTCAGGTCGACGCGGGCGGTGCCGGTCGGGGCCTCCAGGTGGGCGGTCTCCAGCCCTGGCAGGGCGAACTCGCCGGCCGGGGCGTTCTGGAGCGCCAGCATGACCTGGAACAGCGGGTGGTGGGCCAGCGACCGGGTGGGGTTGACGGCTTCGACCAGGTACTCGAACGGCACGTCCTGGTGGGCGTAGGCGGCCAGCGCCTTCCGCCGTACCCGGCCGAGCAGTTCGGCGAAGCCGGGGTCACCGCCGGTGTCGGTGCGCAGCACCAGGGTGTTGACGAAGAACCCGACGAGCTCGTCCAGCGCCTGATCGGTCCGCCCGGCGATCGGGCTGCCGATCGGGATGTCGGTGCCGGCGCCGAGCCGGGTGAGCAGGGCGGCGAGGCCGGCCTGGAGCACCATGAACATGCTGGCGCCGTGGCCGGTGGCCAGGTCCCGCAGCTCCCGGTGGAGGTCCGCGTCGAGCCGGACCGCGATCCGGCCACCGCGCTGGGAGGCCTCGGCTGGCCGGGGCCGGTCGGCGGGCAGCCGCACCTGGTCCGGCAGGCCTGCCAACTCCTCCTTCCAGTAGCCGAGTTGCCGGGCGAACAGACTGTCCTGGTCGGCCGCCTCGCCGAGCAGGTCGCGCTGCCACAGCGTGTAGTCGGCGTACTGGACCGGCAGTGGGGACCACTGCGGCTCCTCCGCCCGGCAGCGGGCCGCGTAGGCCGACGCCAGATCCCGGGAGAGCGGGCCCATCGACCAGCCGTCGGCGGCGATGTGGTGGACCACGACGAGCAGCACGTGCCGCTCGGGGGCGAGCACGTACAGCTCCGCCCGGACCGGCGGCTCGGCGGCCAGATCGAAGCCGCGCTGGGCACCCCGTGCCAGTCGCTCGGACAGCTCGTTCTCGGCGAGCTCGATCGCCGGGAGCTCCGGGTACGCCTTCGCCGCGCCGAGCACGAGCTGGTACGGCTCCCCCTCCACCTCCCTCAGAACGGTCCGCAGGCTCTCGTGCCGGGCGATCACGTCCGCCAGGGCGGCCCGCAGGGCCTGCCGGTCGAGCGGGCCGTCCAGGCGCAGTGCGAGCGGCATGTTGTAGGTGGCGCTCGGCCCGTCCATGCGGTGCAGGAACCAGAGGCGGCGCTGGGCGAAGGACAGCGGGACCCGGTGCGGGCGGGGCCGGGCGGTCAGCGCGGGCCGTTCCGTGACGGAGCCGTCGAGACGGGCCGCCAACCCGGCCACGGTCGGGGTCTCGAACAGCGTCCGGACCTCCAGTTCGGCACCGAGGACCGCCCGGATACGGGAGGCCAGCCGGGTTGCCAGCAGCGAGTGCCCGCCGAGGTCGAAGAAGCTGTCCTCGACGCCCACCCGGGGCAGCCCGAGCAGGTCGGCGAAGAGTTCGGCGAGCAGTTGCTCCTGCGGGGTGCGCGGTGCCCGCCCGCCGGTGGCCGCTCCCAGGTCGGGGGCGGGCAGGGCTCGACGGTCGAGCTTGCCGCTGGCCGTCAGCGGCATCGCGTCCAGGACCACGAGGGCCGAGGGCACGAGGTACTCGGGCAGGCGTTCACGCAGCCGCTCGCGCAGTTCGGCGACCAGGGCGCCGCTGGTGCGGCTGCCGGTCGGGCGGTTGGTGAGCGAGGACAGCGCGGCGCCGGCCGGCCGCGACGGCCGGTAGGCCTCGACGGGGGCGTCTCCCGGCCGGTCCGCGAAGAGCACGTCGAGGGCTTCGGGCACGTCGGCTGACCAGGTGACGTCCACCCGGAGGCCGAGGTCCTCGGCGAGGGCGTGGAAGTCCTCCGGGTCGGGGAGGTTGTCATCCTCCGGGGCGTGCAGCCGTTCCCGCAGCTCGGCGAGCGTGCCGTCGCCGTTCTGCACCGCCCGGGCCAGGTCGGCCTCGCGTGCGACCCGGCGGTTCGGCACCCCGGTGAGGCGGACCGGGCCGGTGCCGGGCCGCCTGAGCAGTTCGCGCAGTTCCGCAAGGTCGGCAACGTCCCGGTTCCAGCTCAGGTCCCGCGCCTCGACCGGTACGGCCGTCCGCTTGTGCAGCGTCACGTCGTAGCGGTAGCGGGTCAGTTCGTTGTGGTGGCGGCCGCGCTTGACC
>NZ_JBHVFE010000582.1:0-4959 GCF_042801945.1 Kitasatospora sp. NPDC057542 | reverse complement strand
CGTCCGGCCGCGCCCGCCGCTCACGCCGTCGTGGAAGGCCCGTGCAATCGGCCACCGACTCGCGCTGGCCTATGCGTTGGCCGTCTCGACGCGGACGGCTCGGGCGCGGACCACGAAGGGCCGGGAGAAGACGGTGATGGCGACGGAGATCGCGGCCACAGCAGCGATGGCCGCGCCGGGGGCGAAGTGCTGGGCAACGCCGCCGGCGACCGCGGCTCCGATACCCTGCCACGTCATCCGGCCGGCGGACTCGACTCCCTGGACCTGGCCACGGACCGGATCGGGGGTCAACGCGAGAAGCTGCTCCTGGAGCGGCAGGGTGGCGGCGAACCCGGCACTGGCGGTGAACACCACGGTTGTCGCCACCAGCACGGGCGGGTGAGCGGCGAACAGCAGGTAAGGCATCGCGAGCAGCAGTCGCAGGGCGAATGCACAGCGGCGTCGCTGTTCGGCAGTGAGCAGCCGCCCGACAGTCAGGTCACCGAGGAGCATGCCTGCCGATCCAGCGGCCAGGAAGGCGCCGGCGTGTTGTGGGGCGTAGGAGATGAACAGAGCCTCGCAGCCGACGATCAGGCCGTTGGGGACCCACAGGTTCAGCAGCAGCGCGCGTTGGCCGGAGTGGGAGAAGAGCGCGATGTTCGTTGTCCAGGTCTGGCGAAGTCCGGGGCGACGGGTCAGACGGATCGAGCGTTCCCGGACAGTCACCGCCACAATGATCAATCCGACTCCGGTCAGGGCTGTCGCGGCGACGAAAACCCCTTGCGGGCTCAGGTACCGCAGAAGGACGGCGCCGATGGCGTAGCCGAGGATGGCCGTGCCGCCCGAGGTGATGTTCATCAGTGACCGTGCCAGTGCATACGCGGAGGTCGGCACCACCTCGGCGAGCAGCCCCATCCGCGTTCCGGTCCCCAGGGACTGGAAGAACCCCAGCACAAGGAGCAGGCCGAACCGGGCGGTCAGCGGCAGCCCCGGAACCGCCTGTGCGGCGACACCCACGAGCGCGACGCACTGGAGCGCGACGAGGGTCCGGCGAGGACGGCTTCCGTCCGCGACCGACATCAGCGTCAACGCACCGAGCACCGTCGCGAACGTGGCGCCGTACATGCTCACGGCTGTCAGGAACGGGGACCGGGTCTGATGGTCGACCAGCGTACCGAGCGCGAAGCCCGACAAGGTGCTCGCAGCGACCGTCAGTGTGAGGCTGGCGTACAACCCGGCGAACTCACGGTTGCGGAGCAGGCCACGGTAGGTGGTGGTGGGAGGCGTACTGGACGCAGAGGTGTCAGAAGGCATGAAAAAAGCCTCCGCACGCACCCAGCCGGGGCGCCGAAGGCCAACACGTCGATTCTAGCAGCCGGCCCGGTCCCGCCCGCGGTCCGCCGTCATCAGACCGCTGGCGGCACGGGCGCGGCTGCGTACCGGCTACTCGACCTGAGTCTCCGCGACGGCGTCCTCGTCGCCGGGGCCCTGGTCGGTGCGGCCACTGCGATCAAGGTGTCGCCGGCCTCGAACCGGGCGAATCCCCTGGACAGTACGGGCACGAGGTCGGTGACGGCCGCGCGGTTGGTGTCGCGGCTGACGCCGTACTCGCGGCCCAAGGCGGCGATCGACCGGCCTTCCAGATGCGCGGTGCGGACGGCGTCGGCCTTCCCGGCCGCGATGGCCGGGCGGGATTGGGCGTGGGTGAACCGTTGTTCCTCAGCTGTCGTGAGTTCGCGCTCTGGTCGCGGTCGTCGTGAGTTGGTCGCCGAGCGTGCTTCTCCGGTACAACACATGCCGTCCGTCACGTGTCCGGGTGACCAGTCCTGTGGAGTGCAGGACACGCAGGTGCTGGGAGACGGCGCTCGGGGTGACCCTGAGACGGCGGGCGAGCTCTACGGTGGGCAGCGGCTCTTCCAGGAGGCTGAGCAGCCTCGCTCGGGATGAACCGAGCAGAGACACCAGGGCGGTCGTGTCGACAGTCGGCATCTCCGAGCCCCACAGCGTGGCTACTCCCCGGCTGGGATAGACGAGGCTCGGCGGCTCGTCCGGGCTGACGGGGGGAGCGGGCTTGTGGGCGAACACGGACGGCAGGAGCAACAGCCCCCGGCCGGATGCCGCGACCCGGTGCCGGCTGATCATCTTGTGGACGTACAGCTCTCCGCCTTGCCAGCGCAGGTTCGGGTGCATGTCGGCGAACAGCAGTCGGGCGCCCCCCAGGGCGAGCCGGCGGGCGCGGTAGGTCATGTCGGCTTCCAGCACCAGTTGCATCTGCGGCCACATCGGCTCGATGGCCACCTCCCAGTACTGCCGCAGGAGATCGCAGATGGCGTCGCGGAGTCCGGCGACAGGTGCGTCATCGGTGGCGGCGGCGTCGCGGAGGGCTTCGGGAAGAGGGTCGGGTGCGTGCGCAAGCAGCAGGTCGTGGCGGACCCGGGCGCAGGACGCCTGGCGGACGACGGAGAGTTGTTCTTCGAAGGCCGGCGCGAAGCCCGTGGGATTCGGGGTCAGGAAGTCGGGGAGGGTGCGCCGCTGGGCGACCAGGGACATCAGTAGACCGGTGTCGAGCGTGCCGAGCCTGCCGAGTACGGATCTGCGCCAGGGCAGGTGCAGCGCGGACAGACCCGGATCCTGCAGCACCCGCAGGCTGAACAGGGTTTCGTGCAGGGGTGAGAGGGCGAATCGGGTGTCCGCGAGGTCCTCGACGCCGAGCACAAAGCTGATCATTGAGCCATACGCTACATCGATTGGCGACGCGACGTCGATGCCGTGGACTTCCTCCCATGACACACACAACTCATGTGCAGCGCACGGCGATTGTCACCGGTGCGGCCCGCGGCATCGGCGCCGCTGTCGCCAGGCGCCCGGCGGGCGACGGCTTGGCGGTCGGAGTGATCGATCTGGACGAGGCGGACTGCGCCGATACGGCGGAGGCCATCACACGTGCCGGCGGGGCAGCGCCGGCCGTCGCCGCTGATGTCGCCGACGAGGCCGCGGTCACCACGGCCGTCGCCCGGATCGCCGCCGCGTTCGGGCCGCCGACGGTGCTGGTCGACAACGCCGGCATCGGACCACGTGCCGACCTTGTGGACATGACCACGCAGCAGTGGGACGCCGTCCCGGGGATCAACCTCAGCGGCCCGTTCTTCGCCACCCGGACCGTCTGCCCGCACATGGTGACGGCCGGCTGGGGACGCATCATCACCATGTCGAGCATCTCCGCGGTCGGTGACACCGGCCGCGTCGACTACGCCGGCGCGAAGGCGGGTCTGATCGGATTCACCAAGTCCCTCGCTCTCCAGCTCGGACCGCATGGAGTGACCGCCAACGCCATCGCGCCGGGATTCGTCGTGAGCGACATGACCAGGGCCTCGGCCCGGCGGCTCGGCCTGAGCTTCGAGGAGTACCGGCGCAGGGCGCAGCAGTCCATCCCGGTCGGCCGGGTGGGCCTGCCCGACGACATCGCACATACCGCCTCCTTCCTCGTGAGTCCCGGGGCGGGGTTCGTCTCCGGCCAGGTCGTCTACGTCGCAGGCGGGCCGGTGGACTGAACGATGAGCCGCCGAATGGTCCTGATCCTGGCAGTCACGTGCGCCGTGGCGGTGGGCAACATCTACTTTCCGCAGGCCATCGGGCCGCTGGTCGCCGCCGGGCTGCATGTGTCGCCCGATTCGGCCGCTGCGGTGGTGACCGCCACACAGACCGGCTACACGGCCGGGATGGTCTTGCTGGTGCCGCTCGGCGACCGGCTCCCGCACCGCTCGTTCCTCGTCGCACTCCTCGCCCTGACCGGTCTGGCGCTGCTCGCTGCGGGTTGCGCACCGGCTCTGCCGGCCCTCGTTGCCGCCAGCGCCCTTGTCGGCCTGACCACCGTGGGCGCGCAGATCGTCGGCCCCCTGGCGGCCGGTCTCGTGGCCGCCGACCGCCGAGGAGCGGTGATCGGCACCCTGCTGAGCGGATCGACCGGCGGCATGCTGCTGGCCCGGACCTTCAGCGGCACGCTCGGCGAGTGGCTGGGCTGGCGGGCCCCCTACCTGGTTGCCGCAGCTCTGGCTCTGATCCTCGCCACCGTCCTGGTGTTCGCGACTCCGGCCACGACCCCGCCCTCCCGCCAGCGGTACGCGGCGCTCCTGGCCGAGCCGCTGCGCCTGCTGCGCACCGAGCCAGACCTGCGCCGCTCGTGCTTCTACCAGGCAACCGTCTTCGCGGGGTTCTCCGCGGTCTGGACCTGCCTGGCGCTCCTGCTCGCCGGGCCTGCCTACGGGCTGGGTGCCCAGGCGGTGGGAATGATCGCCCTGGTCGGTGCGGTGACCATGGTCTGCACCCCGTTCGCCGGCCGTCTGGTGGACCGCTACGGCCCCGATCCGGTGAACCTCGTCTGCATGCTCGGCGTCCTCGTCTCGGCCGCGATCCTCATTGCTGGTGCCCGGGGCGGCGCACTGGGTCTGGCCGCCCTGACACTTGGCACGCTGCTCCTCGACACCGCGATGCAGTCCGGCATGGTCGCCAATCAAGTCCGCGTCTACGCCTTGCGCACCGACGCCCGCAGCAGGCTCAACACCGCCTACATGACCTGTGCCTACCTGGGCGGCAGCGCAGGCTCCTGGCTCGGGGTACGCGTCTGGAGCCGGGCCGGCTGGCGGGGCGTTTGCGTGCTCGTCGCGCTGCTTGCCGCACTCGCCCTGGCCCGCCACCTACTGGCGCTGTACAGGGCGTCGGTCAGGGCCCGGGCGCCGAGTGGCTGACGCAGGACGGCCTTGAACTCGGCGATGCCGCCGTCCTCGCACCCGATGTCCGGGCCCGAAGCATGACGGCGCCGGCAGCCGCTGCTCCGAACCGCTGCTGCTCACCCGCAGGCCCACGTCGCAGCGTCCGACGCACGGGCCGCACCGCCGTGCCGTTCAGCACGGCGAACCCGCCGTGTCCGTCGTGCTCGGCCGACCACCTGGCCCTGCACGCCATGGGCCCGGCCGCCGGAAG
>NZ_JBHVFE010000581.1:0-4963 GCF_042801945.1 Kitasatospora sp. NPDC057542 | reverse complement strand
AGTCCACACCCTCGAACCGCAGAAGGGTCTCGCCTTCCGGCGGCCAGTCGCCGGGCAGGTCGAAGTCGAGTCGGTGGTCCCCGGTCAGTTCCAGGGGTTGGCCGGCTGGTCGTTGATGGCCGTCCAGAACCGGGTGTTGTTCGGGATGTTGCCGTACGCCCAGAAGGTCCAGCCACCGGTCAGCGACAGGTCGGGCCCGTAGTGGCCGTCGTGGAACTCGGCCTCGCGCCAGGCGGCGCCGAAGGCGGCCTGGCAGACGCTGTCCGCCGCGGCCCGGCTGTTGAGGCGGGAGCCCTTGACCGGCTGGCTGAGGGCGACGGTGCCCTGCGCCCAGCCGTTGTGGAAGGCGATGGTGAGCCCGTCCGGGGCCGGGCTGCCGTCGACGTTGAGGCAGAGCACGGGCAGCGAGACGGACGGAGCGGTGTCGCCGCTGTAGGCGTTGCTCGGGCTGCCGCCGGGGCCGCCGACCTGGACGGTGCCCTCCGGGCCGTAGGAGACGACGGACCAGGTCATCCCCAGGTGGGTGGCCGGCCCGGTGGCGGCGGAGGCCGGGGCGGCAGTGAGCGGGATCAGGGCGGCGGCGGCGACGGCGGTCGCGGTGGCGACGGCCTTCTTCAGACGGTTCATCAACTGCTCCTGTGGGTCGGGGCGTCTCGTCGGACCACCGGCTCGTTTCGGCCGGTGCCTGACAAAGTTCTCAACCGAACGCACACAACTGGCATGATCTGATCATCGATTCGTCACGACTCGCGCCCATCCACCACGGCGGTGGTCCCCACCGGCCGCGCGGGCCCCAGGGAGGGACGTGTGGAGTTCAGGATCCTCGGCTCGCTGGAGGTGTGGACCGGCGACGGCCGACGCGTCCCCTCCGAAGGCTCCCGGCAGGAACGGCTGCTCGCCGCCCTGCTGCTCAACGCGGGCAGCTCCGTTCCGGTCGCCCGCCTGGTGGACGCCGTCTGGGACGAGCGGCCGCCGGCCACCGCCACCCGCCAGGTCCGCAACCTCGCCGGGCTGCTGCGGCGCCGCTTCGCCGAGGCCGACCCGGACGCGCCGCCCGTCCTGCTGACCGACGGCCGCGGCTACCGCATCACCCTCACCGGCCACCGTCTGGACGCCCGCGACTTCACCGACCGGCTCGCCCTCGCCCGCGGCGAAGCCGCCGCCGGACGGACCCCGGACGCGGTCGACGGGCTCCGCGCGGCGCTCGCCCTGTGGCGCGGACCGGCACTGGACGGACTCGCCGCGGACACGGACGTACCGGGCGCCGTCGCGCTGGACGAACTGCGACTGACCGCCTGGGAGGAGTGCCTCGACCTGGAGCTCGCCCTCGGCCGGCACCGCGCGGCCGTCCCCGAACTGACCGCGCTGGTCGCCGACCAGCCGCTGCGGGAACGCTTCACCGGACAGCTGATGCGGGCCCTGCACGGCTCCGGACGCACACCCGAAGGGCTCGCCGCCTACCGCCGGTTCGCCGAGCGCCTGGCCGACGAGCTCGGGCTCGACCCCGGGCCCGGGCTACGGGCTCTGCACCTGGAACTGCTGGCCACCGAGCCGGTCCCCGCCGCCTCGCCCCGGGCCGAGGAAGCACCGACCCCAGCGGCGGTTCCCCCGGCGCAGGCGCCGCCGCCACCACCCGCCCAACTCCCGCCCGCCCTGGCCACCTTCGTCGGACGGAGCACGGAACTGCGCGTCCTGGACTCGCTGCTCACCGCCCCGGCGCCACCGGAGACCGGGCCGGCCGCCGCCGTGTGCGCGGTCTCGGGACCGGCCGGGGTCGGCAAGACCACCCTCGCCGTGGACTGGGCCCACCGCGTCCGGGACCGGTTCCCGGACGGTCAGCTCTACGCCGACCTGCACGGCTACTCCCTCGACGCGCCGCTCGCCCCGCACACCGTCCTGGCCCGCTTCCTGCGCGCCCTGGGCGTGCCCAGGGACCGGATCCCCACGGCGCCGGACGAGGCGGCCGCGCTCTACCGCTCCCTGCTGGCCGAGCGCCGGCTGCTCGTGGTCCTCGACAACGCCCGCGACGCCGAGCAGGTCCGCCCGCTGCTGCCGGGCACCCCGGACTGCCGCACGGTGGTCACCAGCCGCACCCGGCTCGACGGACTGGCCGTCCGCAACGGCGCCCGGCCCCTGGTGCTCGACGTCCTGCCCGCCCGCCAGGCCCTCGAACTGCTGGCCCGCATCATCGGCGAGCACCGCACCCGCGCCGAGCCGCGCGCCGCTGCCGAGCTCACCGCCGCCTGCGGCCGGCTGCCCCTCGCCCTGGCCGTCACCGCGAGCCGCCTCGCCGCCTGCCCGGACCGCAGCCTCACCGACCACGCCGCCGAACTCCTCGACGCGGAAACCCGGTTGAGCGCGCTCCAGATCGAGGGCGACGACACCTCGGCGGTCCGCGCCGCCTTCGACCTCTCCTACCGCTCGCTCCCCGCCGAGGCCCGAGCGCTGCTCCGGCTGCTCACCCTGGTCCCGGCCGTCGGCATCGGCTCCGACGCGGCCGCCGCCCTGGCCGGCGCCCCGGCCGCCGCCGTCCGGCCCGTCCTCGACCGGCTGGCCGCCGCCCACCTGCTCACCCTCGAAGAGCGCGACCGCTACCGGCTCAACGACCTCCTGCGCCTCTACGCCGCCGAGCGCTGCTCCGTCGAGACCAGCGCCGCCGAGCGCCGCTCCGCCCTGGAGCGCCTCGGCTCCTGGTACCTCCACCGCGGCCGCTCCCCCGCCTTCCTGCCCGCCCCACCCGCGACCGACCACCCCCGGAACCCGGGCCACCACCTCGACGCATGGGTCGAGGTCGACCGCCTGGCAGCCGCGGCCGCCGACGCGGTGGCGGCGCCGGACGACCCCGAGCCCGGCCCCGGCCGACGGCGCCGGCCGACCGGGGCGCCCACCCCCACCCGACCGGCCCACGGCGCTCCCCCGCCCGTCCACGATCTACCATGCGGTACCGGCGGCGAGCCGCCCGGGCCCAGGCCCGTCCGTACCCTCCGTTCCCTTCGGGCAGAAAGGAAGCCCCAGAGTGGGTAGCACTGTCGAGACGTTGGAATTCCAGGCCGAGACCCGTCAGTTGCTCCGGTTGGTGATCCACTCGATCTACTCGAACAAGGACATCTTCCTGCGCGAGCTGATCTCGAACGCCTCCGACGCACTGGACAAGATCCGGCTGGAATCGCTGACCGACCCCGACGTCGCGGCCGACACCTCGGACCTGCACATCGCACTGGACGTCGACCACGACGCCCGGACGCTGACCGTCCGCGACAACGGGATCGGCATGAGCCGGGACGAGATCGTGGAGCTGATCGGCACGATCGCCAAGTCCGGCACCGCGGGTCTGCTGGAGAAGCTCAAGGGCGCCAAGGACGCCGCGGCGGCGCAGAGCCTGATCGGGCAGTTCGGCGTCGGTTTCTACTCGGCGTTCATGGTCGCCGACAAGGTCACCCTGCGCACCCGCCGGGCCGGCACCGACGCCGGCACCCAGTGGGAGTCCGCCGGCGAGGGCACCTACGAGCTCCGGGACGTCGACGGGCTGCCGGTGGGCACCTCCGTCACCCTGCACCTCAAGCCCGTCGACGGGGAGGACGGGCTGGCCGACTACCTGTCCGAGCCGAAGATCCGCCAGATCGTCAAGCAGTACTCGGACTTCATCCGCTGGCCCATCCGGATGGCCACCGAACGGACCGGCGCCGAGGGCGCCACCACCACCGAGGTCGACACGCTCAACTCGATGAAGGCCCTCTGGGCCCGGCCGCGCAACGAGGTGACCGAGGCCGAGTACCACGAGTTCTACCAGCAGATCAGCCACGACTGGCAGGCCCCGGCCAAGACCGTCCACATGCGCGCCGAGGGCACCTTCGAGTACGAGGCGCTGCTCTTCCTCCCCGCGCAGGCACCGTTCGACCTGTTCTCCCGCGAACCCAGGCGCGGCGTGCAGCTGTACGTCAAGCGGGTGTTCATCATGGACGACTGCGAAGCGCTGATGCCCGACTACCTGCGCTTCGTCAAGGGCGTGGTGGACACCCACGACCTGTCGCTGAACATCTCCCGCGAGATCCTCCAGCACGACCGGCAGATCCGCGCGGTGCGTCGGCGCCTGGTCAAGAAGGTCCTCGGCGCGGTCAAGGAGATGCAGGCCGGCGACGCCGAGGCGTACGCGTCGTTCTGGTCCCAGTTCGGCCGCGTGCTGAAGGAGGGCCTGATCGAGGACGCCGACAACACCGCGGCCCTGCTGGAGCTGGTGTCGGCCGCCTCCACCCACGACCCGGACCGGACCACCACCCTGCGCGAGTACGTCGAGCGCATGAAGGACGGCCAGGAAGCGATCTACTACCTGACCGGCGAGACCCGGGCCACGGTGGAGAACTCCCCGCACCTGGAGGCCTTCCGCGCCAAGGGGTACGAGGTGCTGATCCTCACCGACCCCGTCGACGAGGTCTGGGTGGAGCGGGTCCCGGGCTTCGACGGCCACCGTCTCCAGTCCATCGCCAAGGGCCAGGTCGACCTCGACGAGCCCGCCGACGGGGACGAGGCGGCCGATGCCGAGAAGGTCAAGCGCGACCAGGACTTCGCCGCCCTGCTGACCTGGCTGACCACGGCCCTGTCCGAGCAGGTCAAGCAGGTCCGCCTGTCGTCGCGGCTGACGACCTCCGCGGCGTGCCTCGTCGGCGACGCCCACGACATGACCCCGACCCTGGAGAAGATGTACCGGGCGATGGGCCAACAGGTGCCCCAGGTCAAGCGGATCCTCGAACTCAACCCGGCGCACCCCCTGGTCACCGCGCTGCGGACGGCGCACGAGGCCGACCCGGCCGACCCCGCGCTGACCGAGATCGCCGAGCTGGTGCACGGCGGCGCGCTGCTCGCCGAGGGCGGTGAGCTGGCCGATCCGGCCCGCTTCACCCGGCTGCTCACCGACCGGCTGACCCGGGCGCTGTGACCTGCGGGGTGCGACCGGCCGCCGTCCGGT
>NZ_JBHVFE010000580.1:0-4999 GCF_042801945.1 Kitasatospora sp. NPDC057542 | reverse complement strand
CCCCGAGCCCGGGGAGGCGCCGTTCGTGTGTGCGGGGTCAGCGCTCCTCGCGGAAGTCGACGTGCCGGCCGGCCGCCGGGTCGTACTTGCGCAGGACCATCCGGTCCGGGTCGTTGCGGCGGTTCTTGCGGGTCACGTACGTGAAGCCGGTGCCGGCGGTGGAGCGGAGCTTGATCACCGGGCGCAGTTCGCTGCGGGCCATGGGGCGTCCTCCTGGGGTCCGGGGTTTCGGGTCCCGGGCGTCGGGCCGGGACCGTACACCGAAATGGAAGTCGTTTTCGCAGGGTCCAACGCGAGCCCGGCCCGGCCCATTCCCGGGCGCCGGGGAGCGCCCGTGTCCGCCCACTGTCGGCCCACCGGTCGCGCCCGGCTTCGGTGGCGCGATCCCGCGCCGCGGCGGGGCCTGCTCGACCCGGACGAGCGGTGAACGAGTGATGACGGACGGTGATGGATGGGTGCCGCCGAGGGGCGGGGAGCCCTCGGTGTGCGGCGCGTGGGGGAGCGGGGGTCACGGCGCGTGTCCGAGAGTGACGGCGCGGTCGCGCAGGGGGCGTGCAAGGGGCACCGGGGGTTCTGTCGGGGGTGCTCGGCGGGCGGTTCGGGCCGGGGGTTCGTAGGCTCGACGCATGGCGGATGCGTACGCGGGGCGGCGGGAGCGGGTGAGGGAGCACTGCAGTGCGGCCGGGGCCGACGCGGCGCTGATCACCCGTGCGGCGAACGTGCGGTACCTGACGGGCTGCGCGCCCTGCGGGGCGAGCCTGCTGCTGACCAGGGAACGGGCACTGCTCGCACTGCCGGACGACCTGCCGCCGGACGACTCCGGGGAGCACCTGATCGCTCCGGACGTCACCCGGATGCCGGTGGCGGCCGGTTCGGACACCGCGCTGGCCGCCGCGGCCGCCGCCGTACGGGCCGGGGTGTCGGGCCTGGCGGTGGAGGAGCACGACCTGACCGTCAGCCGGCACCGGGCGGTGGGGGGCCGGTCCGAGGGGGCCCGGCTGGTGGACCTCGGGCAGACGGTCGAGCGGCTGCGGGTGATCAAGGACGAGCGCGAGATCGCCGACCTGCGGATCGCCGCCGAGATCGCCGACCAGGCGCTCGGCGAGCTGCTGGAGTCGATCCTGGTCGGCCGCACCGAGCGGCACCTGGCGATGGAACTGGAGCGCCGGATGATCGACCACGGCGCCGACCGGGCGGCCTTCCCGGTCTCGGTCGGCACCGGCAGCCACTCCGGCCAGGCCGCCCACCAGCCGACCGACCGCCGGGTGGAGGAGGGCGACTTCCTGACCGTGGTGATGGGCGCCCAGTACCGCGGCTACGGCGTCTCCACCGCCCGCACCTTCGTGATCGGCGCCACCCCCGCGCCCTGGCAGGTGGAGCTGCACCGGCTGGTCTTCCGGGCCCAGCGGGCAGGGCGGGAGGCGCTCGGACCAGGGGTGGAGCAGTGCGTACCCGACCGGGCGGCCCGGCAGGTCCTGGAGGCGGCCGGCCACACCGAGGCGTCCCCGCGCCCGGTGGGCCACGGCATCGGGCTGGAGATCCGGGAGGCGCCGCGCCTCGGCCCGTCGGACATGGGTAAACTGGACAGCCGCGTACCGGTCACCGTCGGCCCAGGGGTCCACCTCCCGGGCAAGGGCGGGGTCCGGATCGAGGACACGCTCGTCGTGCGCCCCCTCGAAGAGGGCGGGCCCGAGCTGCTCACCATCACCACCAAGGAGCTCCTCGCCCTGTGACCGCGGCCTCCCGACGGCCGTCGGCGGCAGGACGCAACCCCTTGGTTCCTTGACAGCTATATCCAGGAGTAAGTGCGCCCGTGGCTTCCACGAACGATCTCAAGAACGGCATGGTCCTCAAGCTGGAGGGCGGCAAGCTCTGGTCCGTCGTCGAGTTCCAGCACGTCAAGCCCGGCAAGGGCCCGGCCTTCGTGCGTACCAAGCTCAAGGAGGTCCTGACCGGCAAGGTCGTCGACAAGACCTTCAACGCGGGCACCAAGGTCGAGACCGCCAACGTCGACAAGCGCGGCATGCAGTTCTCGTACAAGGACGGCGAGAACTTCGTGTTCATGGACATGGACACCTACGACCAGCTGACCATCGAGCCGGCCGTCGTCGGCGACGCCGCCAAGTACCTGCTGGAGGGCTTCGAGGCCCTGGTCGCGCAGAACGAGGGCTCGGTCCTGTACATCGAGCTCCCGGCCGCCGTCGAGCTGGTCATCTCCGAGACCGAGCCGGGCGTCCAGGGCGACCGCTCCACCGGTGGCACCAAGCCGGCCACCCTGGAGACCGGTGCCGAGATCCAGGTCCCGCTGTTCGTCGTCACCGGCGACAAGGTCAAGGTCGACACCCGCGATGGCAGCTACCTCGGCCGGGTGAAGTAAGTCCGTGTCGGCCGCACGCAGCAAGGCCCGGACCCGGGCCTTCCAGATCCTCTTCGAGGCCGACCACCGCGGGGTAGACCCGCAGCAGGTCCTCGCCGACTGGGTGGCCCGCGCCCGCGAGCCCAAGCCCGACGAGGGCACCCCGCAGGTCGGTGAGTACACCATGGAGCTCATCGAGGGGTACGTCCAGCACGCCCGCCGCATCGACGACCTGATCGAGCAGTACGCCGTGGGCTGGACGCTCGACCGGATGCCGATCGTGGACCGCAACGTCCTGCGGCTCGGTGCGTACGAGCTGATCTGGGAGGACGGCGTCCCGGACGCCGTCGTCCTGGACGAGGCCGTCGAGATCGCCAAGGAGTTCTCCACGGACGACTCTCCGGCCTTCGTCAACGGCATGCTCGCCCGTTTCCTCGAACTGAAGCCGAGCATCCGCCGGTAGCAGGTCGGCCCCGTGGACGGCCGTCGGACCCGAACAGGTGTCCGGCGGTCGTTCCGCGTTTCACCCGGGCGGCGTAAGGTGAGGGACTACTCGTCAGTAACTTGACGTCCGGAGCCACGCGTGAAGGCAGGTCCCCACATGACCACGGCGATCCGCAGCGAGTTCGACCAGGGCATCGCCCTGACCAGGCACCCCGAGGAGGCCGGCCGCTACGAGGCCGAGCTCGGTGCCGGCTGGCAGATCGGCGGCGGGGTGAACGGTGGACTGCTGCTCGCGGTGGCCGGACACGCGCTGTCGCTGGAGCACGGCATCCACCCGGACCCGGTGTCGATCAGTGGTTACTACCTGTCCGCCTCCGTTCCCGGCCCGGCCACCGTCCGCACCGAGGTGCTGCGCACCGGCCGCGGCCTGTCCACCGGCACCGCCTCGCTCAGCCAGGACGGCGTCGAGCGGCTGCGCGTGGTGGCCGGCCACGGCGACCTCGCCGACGCCGACGGCGAGGTGCGCACCAGCGCGCAGCCGCCGCAGCTGCCGCCGCCGGACCAGTGCATCGGCGTCGAACACGCGCCCAAGGAGCTGATCGCCCAGGCGGCCCTGTTGGAGCGGTTCGACCTGCGGCTGGACCCGGCCACCGTCGGCTGGGCGCTCGGACAGCCCTCCGGCAACGGGCGGATCCAGGGCTGGTTCCGGCTCGCCGACGGCCGCGAGCCCGACCCGCTGCTGCTCCTGCTGGTCGCCGACGCGCTGCCGCCGGTCACCTTCGACCTCGGCCTGCCGGGCTGGGCGCCCACCATCGAGCTGACCGTCCACCTGCGCGCCAAGCCCGTGCCCGGCTGGCTGCGGGTCACCCACGCGACCCGCAACCTGGCCGGGGGCTACTTCGAGGAGGACGCGGAGATCTGGGACGAGTCCGGCCGGCTGGTCGCGCAGTCCCGTCAGCTGGCCCGGGTGCCGCGGTAGGTCCGGCAGCAGTGCTATTACCGGTGGTTACATTCCTGTGACACGCCGTACGTGTGCGGCGCGCGCGGATGGGGAGGAAGACGGTCAGCGGCGAGCCCGCCGCTGACCGTCAACGATGACCCGACCGCCGAAGCCAGGAGCCATCCCGTGAGCGAGCGCAGCGAGCGAACAGTCGACAGGCGCGTGTGGGCGAATGCCCCTGCCGAGCGCTGCGAGGTGGGCGCATGAGTCACCTGGGGCGTGCCCGCCGCAACTCCGACTGCACCGCCGGCGGCTCGCGGCCCGCGGTACGGGCGTCGCACCGGCCGCGGCGGGCCGAGGGCGCCGAGCAGGCGTTCGTCATCGGGGTGCTCACCAACGCCGCCGACTTCGCCCGGGCCCGTGCCTGGGGGATCTCCGACGCCCCCGACCACGAGCGCTACCTGGCCGACACCGCCGAGCTGCTGGCCGAGGCGCTGGAGCGGTTCGACACCGTCCGGGCCCGGATGTTCCACCCGCAGGACTTCGAGGAGTTCTGCGTGCTGCACGGGCTGGACCCGGCCGAGCCCGCCGCCCGCGACCGCTACCTGGTCAACCCGGCCCTGCAGACCCAGCTGCTCGCGTACCAGGGCGAGGAGCTGGCCGGGGACTTCGTGCCGCGCCTGGTGCGCGCCCGGGAGAACGGGCTGACGCTCTGCCACGCCGACCTGCTGCTCGACGGGGGCCTGCGCGGGGGCGCGGGCGCGCCCGACGAGGCGCACGCCGCCTGGGTACACGCCGCCTACCAGCGCGGGGGAGAGGTGTTCCGGCGGATGCTGGTCGGCGCGGGCGCCGGCGTGTACGAGCTGCGCCTGCGGGTGGACGCACCCGGCGGGGCGCTGACCGCGGCGGCGCGGGTGCTCCAGTGGGAGGACGGCGTGGTCCGGATCAACGACGAGGACCTGGAGCTGGTCTGCGCGGTCCTCTGCACCGGGCTGGCCCTGGAGCTGCCGGGCGTCGCGGTGCTGCACGGCTCGCAGGGAACGGCCGCCTCCTGCGGGGAGTACCTGCCGGCCTCCTGGGCCTGGTCGAGCGGCGGGCAGGAGTGGGCGCCGGCCGACCGGCCGGTCCGGCTGGACGGCGTGGCGGCGCAGCCCGGCTACAGCCTGGGGACGGTCTGCTGACGCCCGCGCCGCCCCGGGGTGGTGTGCCCACGCCGCGGCGCGGCCCCCGATCCGGGGAGCCGCTGTCTCTTATACCTC
>NZ_JBHVFE010000579.1:0-5023 GCF_042801945.1 Kitasatospora sp. NPDC057542 | reverse complement strand
CGGGAGAGGTGCTCCCGCGACCGGGCCGGCCGGGTCATGCGTGTGCGTGATGTGGTGTCACTTCTGATCGCCTAGAGCCTTGTTGAGCAGGACGACGTTGACGCCCTCGTTGCCGAGGAAGCCGAGCGAGCGGCTCTCGGTGTACTCGTCGACCAGCTTGGTCACCGTCTCCACCGGCAGGTTGCGGTTCCTGGCGACCCGGTCGACCTGCTCCTTGGCGTACGCGACGGAGATGTGCGGGTCGAGGCCGGAGCCGGAGGCGGTCAGCGCGTCGGCCGGGACGCTCGCCGGGTCGACGCCGTCGAACGCGGCGACGGCGGCGCGGCGGTCGTTGACGGCCTTCAGCAGGTCCTCGTTGTCGGGGCCGAGGTTGCTGGCACTGGAGGAGGAGGCGTCGTAGCCGGTCCCGGCCGCGGAGGGGCGGGGCTGGAACCACTTCGGGTCCGGCTGGGCCTCCTCCTTCGGGTCGTCCGGGTTGGCCTTGGGCAGGTTGAAGCTCTGGCCGACCAGGCTGGAGCCGATCTCCTTGCCGTCGGACTCCACCGGCGAGCCGTTCGCCTTGTCGGTGAAGGCGACCTGGGAGATGCCGGTGATCAGCAGCGGGTACGCGACCCCGAGGATCACGGTCAGCACCAGGAGTACCCGCAGGGCCGTGAGGTGGGTCCGCACGACGGCGGGCAGGGGCTTGGACATGGTTTTCTCTCCTTCCCCGCGTCAGTTGAGGCCGGGGATGAACTGGACGATCAGGTCGATCAGCTTGATGCCGACGAACGGCACCACCAGGCCGCCGAAGCCGTAGATCCCGATGTTGCGGCGCAGCAGCGAGCTGGCGTCGGACGGGCGGTAGCGCACGCCGCGCAGGGCGAGCGGGATCAGGCCGATGATGACCAGGGCGTTGAAGATGATCGCCGAGGTGATCGCGGACTGCGGGCTGTGCAGGCCCATGATGTTGAGGTGGCTCAGGCCCGGGTAGACCCCGGCGAACATCGCGGGGATGATCGCGAAGTACTTGGCCACGTCGTTGGCGATCGAGAAGGTGGTCAGCGCGCCGCGGGTGATCAGCAGCTGCTTGCCGATCTCCACGATCTCGATCAGCTTGGTCGGGTTGGAGTCCAGGTCGACCATGTTGCCGGCCTCCTTGGCCGCCATGGTCCCGGTGTTCATCGCGACACCGACGTCGGCCTGGGCGAGCGCGGGGGCGTCGTTGGTGCCGTCGCCGGTCATCGCGACCAGCTTGCCGCCCTCCTGCTCCTTCTTGATCAGGGCCATCTTGTCCTCGGGCGTGGCCTCGGCGAGGAAGTCGTCCACGCCGGCCTCCTCCGCGATCGCCTTGGCGGTCAGCGGGTTGTCGCCCGTGATCATGATGGTCTTGATGCCCATCCGGCGGAGCTCGTCGAAGCGCTCCCGCATGCCCTCCTTGACCACGTCCTTGAGGTGGATGACCCCCAGGACGCGGGCGGGCTCGCTGCCGAGCCTGGTGGCCACCACCAGCGGGGTGCCACCGGCCGCGGAGATGCCGTCGACCAGGGCCGAGACCTCGTTGCCGACCGAACCGCCGTTCCCGGTGACCCAGTTGGTGACCGCGCCGGCGGCTCCCTTGCGGACCTGGTGGACCCCTTCGGCCTCGTCCAGGTCGACACCCGACATCCGGGTCTGGGCGGTGAACGGGACCCAGGTGGCGTGGGTCAGCTCGCCCTGGGCGCGGGCCCGCAGGCCGTACTCGGTCTTGGCCAGGACCACGATCGAGCGGCCCTCCGGGGTCTCGTCCGCGAGGGAGGAGAGCTGCGCCGCGCTGGCCAGCTCGTCGGTGCCCACGCCCGGGGCGGGCAGGAACTCGGCGGCCTGGCGGTTGCCCAGGGTGATGGTGCCGGTCTTGTCGAGCAGCAGGGTGTTGACGTCGCCGGCGGCCTCGACGGCGCGGCCGGACATCGCCAGCACGTTGCGCTGCACCAGGCGGTCCATGCCGGCGATGCCGATCGCGGAGAGCAGCGCGCCGATGGTGGTCGGGATGAGCGCCACGATCAGGGCGACCAGGACGATCATCGACTGCGGGGCGCCCGCGTAGGTGGCCATCGGCTGGAGCGTGACGACCGCGACCAGGAAGACGATGGTCAGCGAGGCCAGCAGGATGTTGAGCGCGATCTCGTTCGGCGTCTTCTGCCGGGCGGCGCCCTCGACCAGGGCGATCATGCGGTCGATGAACGACTTGCCGGGCTCCGAGGCGATCTTCACCACGATCCGGTCGGACAGCACCTTGGTGCCGCCGGTCACCGCGGAGCGGTCGCCGCCGGACTCGCGGATGACGGGCGCGGACTCGCCGGTGATCGCCGACTCGTCGACGCTCGCGACGCCCTCGACCACGTCGCCGTCGCCGGGGATGATCTGCCCGGCCTCGACCACCACGTGGTCGCCGAGCCGCAGCGCGGTGCCGGGCACCTCCTCCTCGGCCCGGGTCGCGGGCCAGTCGGTGAGCCGACGGGCGACGCTCTCGGTCTTGGTCTTGCGCAGGGTGTCGGCCTGGGCCTTGCCGCGGCCCTCGGCGACGGCCTCCGCCAGGTTGGCGAAGACCGTGGTGAGCCAGAGCCAGACGGTGATCGCCCAGGCGAACACGGACGGGCTGGCGATCGCGGAGACCGTGGTGACCACCGAGCCGACCTCGACCACGAACATCACCGGGTTCTTGACCATCACCCGGGGGTCGAGCTTCTTCACCGCGTCCGGCAGGGACGCGACGATCAGTTTCGGGTCGAGCAGGCCGCTCGCCACTCTGTGCGGCTCGGCAGTGGTACCGGCCGGTGCGGGGTTGAGCGTAGGGGTGGACATCAGGAGGACAGACCTTCCGCGATCGGCCCGAGAGCCAGGGCCGGGAAGTAGGTGAGGCCGACGACGATCAGGATCACGCCCGACAGCAGGCCCACGAACAGCGGCTTGTGGGTGGGCAGGGTGCCCGGGGTGGCCGGGACCGGCTGCTGCTGGGCGAGCGAGCCGGCCAGCGCCAGGACGAAGACGATCGGCAGGAGACGGCCGAAGATCATCGCCAGGCCGAGCGCGGTGTCGTACCAGTCGGTGTTGACGGTGATGCCGCCGAAGGCCGAGCCGTTGTTGTTGGCGGCCGAGGTGAAGGCGTACAGCACCTCGGAGAAGCCGTGGGCGCCCGAGTTGAGCATCCCGGCGCGCTCGCCCGGCAGGGCCATCGCCACACCCGTGCCGACCAGCACGATCGTCGGCGTGGTGAGGATGTACAGGGAGGCGAACTTCATCTCCCGGCCGCCGAGCTTCTTGCCCAGGTACTCGGGGGTGCGTCCGACCATCAGGCCGGCCACGAACACCGCGACGACCGCCAGCACCAGCATGCCGTACAGGCCGGAGCCCACACCGCCGGGCGCGATCTCGCCCAGCATCATGTTGAAGACCGTCAGCCCGCCGCCGAACGGCGTGTACGAGTCGTGGAAGGAGTTCACCGCGCCGGTCGAGGTCAGCGTGGTCGACGCGGCGAACAGCGAACTGGCGGCGATGCCGAAGCGCTGCTCCTTGCCCTCCATCGCGGCGCCCGCGGCCTGCAGGGCGCTGCCCTGGTGCTGCGACTCGGCGAAGGTGAGCAGGGCCACCGAGGCGACCCAGAACAGGCCCATCACGGCGACGATCGCGTAGCCCTGGCGGTTGTCCCCCACCATCCGGCCGAAGGTCCGAGGCAGAGCGAACGGGATCAGCAGTATCAGGAAGATCTCGACCAGGTTGGTGAAGCCGGTCGGGTTCTCGAACGGGTGCGCCGAGTTGGCGTTGAAGAAGCCGCCGCCGTTGGTGCCGAGCAGCTTGATGACCTCCTGGGAGGCCACCGGACCGCCCGGGATCTTCTGCACCTCGCCCGCGAGGGTGGTCACCTCGTGGAAGCCGTGGAAGTTCTGGATCACGCCGTTGGCGGCCAGGACCAGGGCGAAGACGACCGAGATCGGCAGCAGCAGGCGCAGGCTGATCCGGGTGAGGTCGACCCAGAAGTTGCCGACCCGGTCCGTCCTGTTACGGGTGAAGCCCCGGATCAGCGCGGCGACGACGGCGATGCCGACGGCCGCGGAGACGAAGTTCTGCACCGCCAGGCCCGCCATCTGCGCCAGGTGGCCCATCGCGGACTCGCCGCCGTAGGACTGCCAGTTGGTGTTGGCGACGAACGAGATCGCGGTGTTCCAGGCCTGGTGGCCCTCCATCTGCGGAACGCCCAGGTTCAGCAGCAGGTAGCCCTGGAGACGGATCAGGCCGTAGAGGAAGAGGACCGAGACGGCCGAGAAGGCCAGCACCGAACGCAGGTACGCCGGCCAGCGCTGATCGGCGTCGCCGTCGACGCCGATCACCTTGTAGATGCCGCGCTCGACTCTGAGGTGCTTGGCGGAGGTGAGGAGCTTGGCGATGTAATCGCCGAGGGGCCGGTAGCACAGGACCAGCGCGCCGACGAGGGCGAGGACCTGGAGCCAGCCCGCGAGAGTGGATCCCATGTCAGAACTTCTCCGGGAAGATCAGCGCCACGACGAGATAGCCGACGAGCGCGACGGCCACGACCAGACCAGCGATGTTCTCGGCACTCATGCGCCCACCTCGCTGCGCTCGGCGGGCGCTTCGCGCAACACGCCCCTGTTGATGGTTCGCTCGCTGCGCTCGTTCACAGCTTCTCCACCCCCCGCGCGATCAGGGCGATGACGGCGAACACGGCGACCGTGACACCGACGTAGATGAGATCGGACATGGGCTCCACCAGAGTGGTTCGGGAGATGCCGCGACCTGGGCCGAAGGGGCTCGTGCGGCACCGGCGGACGACCGGCAGATGCAGCAAAGCAGCCGTCAGGGGCGCGTTATGGCTCCCTGACGCCCTCCATACGGGTGATAGCGCGACGTTGACGCGACGTTGACGGGCGCTTCATCGGACCGAGACCGTCGTGATCGGGCCGAGATCCGGGGGCGTGCCGGCGACGGGGTCCGGCGGCGGCCCGACGGCGTGCCGGGGAACGGAACGGCCCCGGACGGCAGGTTGCCG
>NZ_JBHVFE010000578.1:0-5042 GCF_042801945.1 Kitasatospora sp. NPDC057542 | reverse complement strand
GCCTGGGAACGGCTCGGCGGGCGGGGCGCGGCGGCCGGGACCGGACTGTCCGGCTGGTCGGGTGTGTCCGGACTTGTGGCACTCGCACTTCGGGACGGCCTGGCCCTTGAGCCAGCGCTGCACGGTGCGCTGGGAGACGCCGAGGTCCTGGGCGAGCTTCTTGGTGGAGCCTTTGGCGCCCTTGAGCAGGAAGCGCATCCGGGCCTGGCCGGACTGCGGGATCGGGCGGGTGCGCTCGGCACGCTCCAGGCCCGCTTCAGACCGGCGCCCGCGATCAGCAGTAGCAGCAGAATCACCGCACCCATGGCCGTGCAGCCCCCGTCCCCGGCCCGGCGGCCGCCTCGGCCACCGCCTCGACCGCCAGGACGCCCGCCGCGCGGCGCCCGGTCCCGGTCGGGCCGCGCGCCGGCCCGCCGGTCGGCAACCGGCACCCGGGGTGACCACCTGTCAGTGCGGCCGTCCCGGTCAGCGGGAGCGGGCGGCGGCGGGGGTGAGGTGGCGGGCCAGGGTGTCGAGGGCGGTCGCCACCTCGTGGAACAGCTGTGGGTCCGGGGCGGTGCCGTCGGGGGTGGTGAGGGCCGCGGCGAGGGCGTCGTCGATGGTGGTGGCGCGGACCTCCGCGACCCGGGCGGACGGGTGGGCGGCGGGGCGGACGAGCCGGCGGCGGCGGTCGGCCGGGTCGGGTTCGGTGGCGACGGAGCCCGTCTCGACCAGGCGGGCGACGGCGGTGGAGACCTGACTCTGCGGCAGGCCGGTGCGGGCAGCGATCTCCCCGACGGTCGCCCCGGGATGCGCGACGACGTCGCCCAGGGTGACCAGGACCGAGCGGACCGAGCCGCGCGCGCCCGTCTCCGACTGCTCCGACCGGTCCGGTTGGGGCATCGCCTGTTCGCCGATCTTCATGAGGGTGCGGCCCAGGAGGAACAGCTCTACTCCGTTCATGCCCGCAAGAGTACATCGCAATAGATGCATTGAATGAGATGCATCTATTGCGATGCATCTGTTTCGATGCGATACGCTCGCAGTGCCGGCGGGAAGCGCCGTCGGCAACCCACCGAGGGGGAACGCACCATGACCACCGACCCGACCGCAGCCGCCGTCCGCACGCTCGCCGCCCCTGGCGCCACGCTCCACTACCGGGTCCAGGGCCACGGGCCGGTGCTGCTGCTCGCGCAGAGCGGCGAGGGCGACGCGGACCGCACCGTCGACCTCGTCCCGCACCTGGCCGACACCTTCACCGTGGTCACCTACGACCGCAGGGGCCTGTCCCGCAGCGTCCTCGACGACCCGGCCGCCCCCGTCACCATGGCCGACCACGCCGACGACGTCACCCGGCTGCTCGCCGAGGTGACCGACGAGCCGGCCCTGATGGCCGGGTTCAGCATGGGCGCCGCGATCGGCCTCCAGGTCGCTGCCCGCCACCCGGGCGCACTGGACACGCTCATCGCCCACGAGCCCGTCGCACCGAACCTGCTGCCGGCCGGCGAACGCGCCGAGCACACCGCAGAACTGCTGCACATCCAGAAGGCCCACGCCGAGGGCGGCATGGCAGCCGCCTTCCCGGCGATCGCCCGGCACCTTGGGATCGACCCGGCACACGACCCGACCGAGAACGGCCTCACCCCACAGCCCATGACGCCCCGTCGGCTGGCCAACTTCGGGTTCTTCATCGCCACGGAGTTCACCGCCGTCACCACGGACGGCTTCGGGCCGGCGGAGATCGCCAGGGCCGCGGCAACCGCCGGCGCCACCCGGATCGTCCCGGCGACGGGCGCGACCACCCGGCCGACGGTGCACACCTACCGCTGCGCGCTGGCACTGGCCGAACTGCTGGGCACCGAGCTGGTGGTCCTTCCCGGCGGCCACAACGGGAACACCGCCTTCCCACGCGCCACCGTGCGAACGCTGAAGGCCGTCCTCGGACACTGATTGTTCGCCGCCCCGGAGCTTGCCTCCGCGTGCCGTTGACCGCCTCGTCGGCCACCTTCGCGGGTCGGGAGCGTCCTGACCACCCCTGGTCCGTGGCCCGGTGCCCACCTGCGTCTGGAGGCCACCGCCCGGCTCTGGGTTGCCTGCGGCGTCCGGGAGCAGATCGTGTTCGGCACCGCACCACCCCAGGTCGAGTCCCTGTGTACGTGAGCAGCCGCGACAACCTTCCAGCAATGGGTGGTCAGGCAGGCCTGCTGACGGGCGCTCCTGAACAGCCTGGGGCTGTTCGTGAGTCGATCAGCCCACAGGGTGTGGCACCTCTGTCGGGGCGGCGGAGGTGCCACACCGGGTGATGCCTATTCGTCCTCTCACATCCCGGCGAACAGCTTCCGCACGCGGGCGGCGGTGTTGGAGTCGCGGGCCGCCGCGAGAGGCAGGTCGTTGCCGCCCTCGATCCGAAACGGCCGGCCCGAGACAGTGGTCTGGGTGCCGCCCGCCTCGGTGACGAGGAGCAGGCCGGCCGCATGGTCCCAGGCATTCTCCCAGCAGAAGGCGGTGGCGTCGAGGTCACCGCGAGCGACCGCCACGTATTCGAGCCCTGCCGAGCCTGCGCACGGCCGTACTTTCATCCCGTCGATCTCCAGCCTGAGCAGGGAGCGTTTCTGCTCGGGCGTCGTGTAGTCAGGATGCGAGGTGGCGACTTCCAGAACCGCCCCCACCTGGTCGGCAGCAAGCTCACCATCGATGCGCAGCCGATGCGCGGGTGGCTGCACCGCGCATCGCAGCGTCGCAGCCCGGCGACCGGTTGCGCAGGCGGCGGTTGCGCGGGCCGTTGCAGTCGCAGCCCCGCTGCTGCTCGGCCGGTCGCAGTCGCAGCGTGTAGCAAGGGTCGCCTTGCTACACGGAGAGCAGCAGCACGCCCAGGTACAGTAAGGACACCCTTGCTGCACCTGTGACCGGGCGGACGCTGCGGGGGTTGCACCGGCATGACGACCTCTCCGCTGTCCCGGCTGCCGATCCCCTCCTCGCTCGACGCCGGGCCTGAGCCCGCGCCGTACGAGCCGATCTCGGTGGACAGCGCGGGGCGGAGCTGCGCCGGCGGAAGGCGCGCCGGTCGGCCGAGCGGACGGAACGCCGGGGTCCGGTTGTGGCGGCGGCCGGGCCATGGGACAGGATGGCAGTCCGTTCGGAGTGCATACATCCGCTCCAACGTGGCTGCGCATAACACAACCTGACAGGCGACAAAGTGACGACACAGCACATACGGCGGCCGGCGGCGGCCCGTTCCCTTGCCCTCCACGCTGCGGGGGTAGGGCGGTGACCCGGGACCTGGTCCTGCACGACTGGGTGGTGGCCGGCATCGCGCTGGCCTCCGGCTGTGTGGCCGGTTTGGTACTGCGGGCTCTGATGAAGTGGCTGGGCAAGCACGCGAGCCGGACCAAGTGGAGCGGGGACGACATCATCGTCGACGGGCTGCGCACCATCGTCCCGTGGGCGGCCGTGATGGCCGGGGCCGCGGTGGCCGCTTCGGCCCTGCCGCTCACCGCGCGGATCGGGGGGCTGGTCGACCAGTCGCTGACGGCCGTGCTCATCGTCATCGCGACGCTCAGCGCGGCCCGGGTGGTGGCCGGGCTGGTGCAGTCGGTGGCCGCGTCCCGGACGGGCGTGGCGGCGTCCGCGACCATCTTCGTCAACATCACCCGGACCGTGGTGCTGACGATGGGCGTCCTCGTGGCCCTGGAGACCCTCGGGGTATCCATCGCCCCACTGGTCACCGCCCTCGGGGTGGGCGGTCTCGCGGTCGCGCTGGCGTTGCAGGACACCCTCGCCAACCTCTTCGCGGGTGTGCACATCCTCGCCTCGAAGACGGTCCAGCCGGGTGACTACATCCGGCTCACCAGCGGGGAGGAGGGGTACGTCGTCGACATCAACTGGCGCAACAGCGTGGTGCGCAACCTGTCGAACAACCTGGTGATCATCCCCAACGGCCGCCTGGCGCGGACGAACATGACGAACTACTCCCAGCCCGAGCAGAAGCTGTCGATCCTGGTCCAGGTCGGGGTCGGCTACGACAGCGACCTGGAGCACGTGGAGAAGGTCACCCTCGACGTCGTCGACAGCGTCATGGCCGACATCAGCGGCGGCGTGCCCGACCACGAGGCCGCCGTCCGCTTCCACACCTTCGCGGACTCCAGGATCAACTTCACCGTGATCCTGGGCGTCGGCGAGTTCAGCGACCAGTACCGGATCAAGCACGAGTTCATCAAGCGCCTGCACCGGCGGTACCGGACGGAGGGCATCTCGATCCCCGCGCCCACGCGCACCGTCTCGCTCCAGCAGGACGGGACGGGCGCACCGCCGTCCCTCCCGCCGGTTCCGCACCAGCGGGACACGTCGTCCGAGGTGCTGGCGGACCGGCCGTGGTAGCCGGCGCGGGGGCAAGCCCGCTCAAGCGCGTACTCGGCTGAATCACCGGCGATCGCCCCAGCCGCCGCCCCTCGCCGGGCGGCGGCCAGCGGCATCCTCCCACCCTGCCCGCGCTGGCGGAACCCCCGTAGCACGGTGCGTTCGCCCACCTGCTCCCCACAGCGGGCAGGGTCGTCGTTCCTGGCTTGCGGCCAGCTCGGTCGGCTCGGGCGTCGATCGGCGGGTACGCGATCGGGACGTGGCTGTCGGTCGGCCTGGGTTGTGAAGCGGCCTATCCCCGCCTTCCTCAGCGGCGGGTGAGGGAACGCAGCTGAACGTGGACGGCGGCCGGGTCGCGCACATGTGGAAGGCCTCGGTCCGCACCTGCCACCGTGCCGAGCCCAACACCACGGGGGCGCCGTGCCGGTGTGGTCTGACGCGTCGCGCCTCTCATGCCAGCGGGACGGTCTCGGGGCTGGTGTCCTGGGGTTCGTCCCAGGGCATCACGAGGGTGGCCTCGCCCTCCGGGCTCCAGGCGACGCGAAGCCCGCGCCCCGCCCTTGTGTATCGCGAGCTGGGCGGTTGCGATCCCGGATCGCACCGTCGCACCAGGCCCAGCCGTTGCGCAGCCTCGGGTTGCGCGCGCCGTCGCAGTCGCAGCGCCGGCGGTGCAGCAACCGCTGCTGCTGCACCGCCGGAAGCAGCAG
>NZ_JBHVFE010000577.1:0-5050 GCF_042801945.1 Kitasatospora sp. NPDC057542 | reverse complement strand
GACCGTGAAGGTCCTCGCCCCGCTTCAGCGGTTCACCTCAGGAGGCGACCACCGGGGTCGGGCGCGATCAGCTGCAGCCGCTGGTGGAGCCGCAGCCCTCGCAGAGGTAGCAGCTGCCGGCGCGGCGCATCTTGGTGCCGCAGGAGAAGCAGAGCGGGGCGTCGGCGTTGAGGCCGAGCTGGATCTCCATCAGCTCCGTGGAGTTGTGGGCCTGCTTCGGGGCCGCCTTGGGCGCCTCGACGGCCGGAGCCGGAGCCGGGGCCGCGGCCGGCTTGGCGGCGACCGGGGCGGACTGGGCGAGCGACTCGGTGTCGAGCTCCTCGGCCTCCAGCGGCTCGTACGAGCCCGTCTCCAGGTGGCGCTGGCGCTCCTCGACGGAGTGGATGCCGAGCGCCGAGCGGGTCTCGAACGGCAGGAAGTCGAGCGCCAGGCGGCGGAAGATGTAGTCGACGATCGACTGCGCCATCCGCACGTCCGGGTCGTCGGTCAGACCGGCCGGCTCGAAGCGCATGTTGGTGAACTTCGCGACGTAGGTCTCCAGCGGCACGCCGTACTGGAGGCCGACCGAGACGGCGATGGAGAAGGCGTCCATCATGCCCGCGAGGGTCGAGCCCTGCTTGGACATCTTCAGGAAGACCTCGCCCAGACCGTCGTCCGGGTAGGAGTTCGCGGTCATGTAGCCCTCGGCGCCACCGACCGTGAAGGAGGTGGTGATGCCCGGACGGCCCTTGGGGAGGCGCTTTCGCACCGGGCGGTACTCGACCACCTTCTCGACCGCGGCGGGAGCCTCGGCCTGCTCGGCCTTCTTCTCGGATTCCTTCTTCTTGGCCGAGAGCGGCTGGCCGACCTTGCAGTTGTCGCGATAGATGGCGAGTGCCTTGACGCCCATCTTCCACGCCTCGAAGTAGATCTCCTCGATCTCCTCGACCGTGGCGGACTCGGGCATGTTCACGGTCTTGGAGATGGCACCGGAGATCCACGGCTGGATCGCGGCCATCATCCGCACGTGACCCATGGCCGAGATGACGCGCTCGCCCATCGCGCAGTCGAACACCTCGTAGTGCTCGGACTTCAGGCCCGGGGCGTCCACCACGTTGCCGTGCTCGGCGATGTGGGCGACGATCGCCTCGATCTGCTCGTCCTGGTAGCCGAGACGCTTGAGGGCGCGCGGGACGGTGCCGTTGACGATCTGCATCGAGCCGCCGCCGACCAGCTTCTTGAACTTGACCAGGGCCAGGTCGGGCTCGACGCCGGTGGTGTCGCAGTCCATCATCAGGCCGATGGTGCCGGTCGGGGCGAGCACCGAGGCCTGGGCGTTGCGGAAACCGTTCTGCGCGCCGACGCGCAGCACGTCCTGCCAGGTCTTGTTGGCGGCCAGCCAGACCGGGGCGTCCAGGTCGTCGTGGGAGACGGCGTCCAGCGAGGCGTCCGCGTGCTGCTTCATGACCTGCTGGTGCGGGGCCGCGTTGCGGGCGTAGCCGTCGTACGGGCCGACCACGCCGGCGAGTTCGGCGCCGCGGCGGTAGGCGGTGCCGGTCATCAGCGAGGTGATGGCGCCGGCCAGGGCGCGGCCGCCCTCGCTGTCGTAGGCGTGGCCGGTGGCCATCAGCAGGGCGCCGAGGTTGGCGTAGCCGATGCCGAGCTGACGGAAGGCGCGGGTGGTCTCGCCGATCTTCTCGGTGGGGAAGTCGGCGAAGCAGATGGAGATGTCCATCGCGGTGATGACCAGCTCGACGACCTTGGCGAAGGTCGCCGCGTCGAACGAGTCGTCGTCGCGCAGGAACTTCATCAGGTTCAGCGAGGCGAGGTTGCAGCTGGAGTTGTCCAGGTGCATGTACTCGGAGCAGGGGTTGGACGCGTTGATGCGACCGGACTCCGGGCAGGTGTGCCAGTGGTTGATGGTGGTGTCGTACTGGATACCGGGGTCGGCGCAGGCCCAGGCGGCCTCGGCCATCTTGCGGAACAGCTTCTTCGCGTCGACGGTCTCGATGACCTCGCCGGTCATCCGGGCGCGCAGGCCGAATTCGGTGCCGTTCTCGACGGCGGTCATGAATTCGTCGTTGACGCGGACCGAGTTGTTGGCGTTCTGGTACTGGACGGAGGTGATGTCGTCCCCGCCGAGGTCCATGTCGAAGCCCGCGTCGCGCAGGGCGCGGATCTTCTCCTCCTCCTTCACCTTGGTCTCGATGAAGGCCTCGACGTCCGGGTGGTCCACGTCGAGCACGACCATCTTGGCCGCGCGGCGGGTGGCGCCACCGGACTTGATGGTGCCGGCCGAGGCGTCGGCGCCGCGCATGAAGGAGACCGGGCCGGAGGCGTTGCCGCCGGAGGAGAGCAGCTCCTTGGAGGAGCGGATCCGGGAGAGGTTGAGGCCGGCGCCGGAGCCGCCCTTGAAGATCATGCCCTCTTCCTTGTACCAGTCGAGGATCGAATCCATGGAGTCGTCGACGGACAGGATGAAGCAGGCGCTGACCTGCTGGGGCTGCTTGGTGCCGACGTTGAACCAGACCGGCGAGTTGAAGCTGAACACCTGGTGGAGGAGGGCGTGGGTCAGCTCGTGCTCGAAGATCTCGGCGTCGTCCTTGCCGGCGAAGTAGCCGTGCTTCTCGCCGGCGGCGCGGTAGGTGAGCACCACGCGGTCGATGATCTGCTTGAGGCTCCACTCGCGCTGCGGGGTGCCGACGGCGCCGCGGAAGTACTTGGACGTGACGATGTTGACGGCGTTGACCGACCAGAAGTCGGGGAACTCGACACCGCGCTGCTCGAAGTTGATCGACCCGTCGCGCCAGTTGGTCATCACGACGTCGCGCCGCTCCCAGCGGACCGCGTCGTACGGGTGCACGCCAGGAGTGGTGTAGATGCGCTCCATCCGAAGACCGCCCTTCGGGGCCTTGGCGCCCTTGGCCGCGGCCTTCTCGGACTTCGACCCGCGTGCGGAACCGCTCGTGGTGTCTGTCACTTCTCGCTCCTCCTCCTGGGCAAACGCCCGAAGTGCCCCGAAAAGTCCGGGCACTGCTGGTTCGTTCTTCCGGTGTGCGGGCAGGCGGAGACCTTGCCTGCTTGCGCACGGTTTGTAGTGTTCTGTGCCCCGTTTTCGGGCACGCGTGGGCCCCGCGGGGCCATGGTGGTGCGACGGGGCCCGCCCGGGGCCCGGTGCCGGACCCTTCTAGGGCGCGGCGGCGGAGACGGACACGCAGGTGTCGTCCGCCTCGGGGGTGCGGGGCTGCTCGGCGCGGAGTTCCGCGATGGCGGCCTCGAAGTCTTCCAGTCCGTCGTACGCCTGGTACACGCTGGCGAAGCGCAGGTACGCGACCACGTCGAGCTCCTTGAGCGGGCCGAGTATGGCGAGCCCCACGTCGTGGGTGGTGAGCTCGGCGTTGCCGCTGGCGCGCACGCACTCCTCGACCCGCTGGCCGAGCTGGGCCAGCGCGTCCTCGGTGACCGGGCGACCCTGGCAGGCCTTGCGGACGCCGGTGATGACCTTCTGCCGGGAGAACGGCTCGGTGACGCCGCTGCGCTTGATGACCATCAGCGCGGCCGTCTCCACCGTGGTGAAGCGGCGGCCGCAGTCCGGGCACTGCCGACGACGGCGGATGCAGCTGCCGTCCTCGGTGGTCCGGCTGTCGACAACACGGCTGTCGGAGTGCCGGCAGAAGGGGCAGTGCACCTCGGGATCCCTCCCTGGCAGAACGTTCGGACCAGTCGAGTCTATGCGATGCGCCCCCGGCCTCGGCAAGCTGATCATGCGGGGTGACCACTAGTACTGGGCACGGAGAGGACTGTAGCCACTACATCTAGGCCTCTGGGGGAGGTGAGGGCCTTGGCGTGTCGGTGCCGATTAGACTGCCGGGGTCGAGTTCCGCTCGAACATTTACTCGATGTACAACAAAGCCTTGATCGAGTCAGTCAACTCCCGAATAATTCACTCGAACGTGTGTTTGGCGCAACCTTTCGATAGGAGGCGCGTTGGGCTGGAAAAGGGAGAGGACAGCCGTCGAGAGGGGCCGCCGTGAACACGATCGAAAGCAACACCATCCCGGTGCAGGAACACTCCCAGTTCAAGGTGGGGCAGCGCACCACGAATCAGCAGGGTGTGGACATCAGCATGGACCGTAGCGAAGACCATCGCCTCTCCGGAGCGGCCCTTTCCGGGGCGACCCGCGTTCCCGACCAGCCGATCGAACACTCCGCCGCCCTGGAGGACGCCCACCCCTCCCCCGCCCGCGCGATGCCCGGCCGCCCCCCCGGCATCCGGACCGACGAGGCCGGTCTCACCGAGCGCCAGCGCCGGGTGATCGAGGTCATCCGGGATTCCGTCCAGCGCCGCGGCTACCCGCCGTCCATGCGCGAGATCGGCCAGGCCGTCGGCCTGTCCAGCACCTCCTCGGTCGCCCACCAGCTGATGGCCCTGGAGCGCAAGGGCTTCCTGCGCCGGGATCCGCACCGCCCGCGCGCCTACGAGGTCCGCGGTGTCGAGGTCGCCCGTCCGAACACCGCCGAGACGGCCGGCCGCCCGTCCACCTCCTACGTCCCGCTGGTCGGCCGGATCGCCGCCGGCGGGCCGATCCTGGCCGAGCAGACGGTCGAGGACGTCTTCCCGCTGCCCCGCCAGCTGGTCGGCGAGGGCGAGCTGTTCGCGCTCACCGTGCGCGGCGACTCGATGATCGAGGCGGCCATCTGCGACGGCGACTGGGTCACCGTGCGCCGCCAGCCGGTCGCCGAGAACGGCGACATCGTGGCCGCGATGATCGACGGCGAGGCCACCGTCAAGCGGCTCAAGCGCGAGGACGGCCGGATCTGGCTGATGCCGCACAACCCGGCGTACGAGCCGATCAACGGCGACAACGCGACCATCCTGGGCAAGGTCGTCGCGGTCCTGCGCAGGCTCTGAGCACTCCTGCGCCGCCTCTGGGCACTTCTGCGCCGCCTCTGGGCACTCGGTCGCGGTCCTGCGCCGCTACGGGCACTCGACGGACACGCGCACACCGGGAAGGGGCTCCACCGCGCATGCGGGGAGCCCCTCCGGTGTCTTCGGCCCCGGGGCTGAACC
>NZ_JBHVFE010000576.1:0-5060 GCF_042801945.1 Kitasatospora sp. NPDC057542 | reverse complement strand
GACACCCAGCAGCTCCCCACCCACACCTGGCCACTCCACCAAGCCCGCCCCCCGCGCTGGGAACGCCGACCGCTGACCGCCGCCGCCCCGGTCGCCGGGCGCCGGCCTACCGACCCGCTAACTCCGGTGGCCCGCACACAACTCGTGTGCGGGGCACCGGCGTTTGTGCCGCCGCACGCGTGTCGGCCAGGCCCGAAACCCGCGGGAACCGTGCACCCCTCCCCTGGCGTCCCGTACTCGGGGCACGGCAGTGGCTCACCGCGATCCGCGCCGCCACCCCGGCCGAGCCGCCCCAGCCCGCGACACCCCCGGTGACCAGCACCGACGTCCCGGAGGCGCGGCGTTCACCGCTCGCCCCGGCAGCGCGCCGACCGCTCTCGGTCACCGTTCGCCACTACCGGCCGGGACCGGAACCGCCCCCGAGGCGGCCCCCCATGGCGTGTTTTCCGTCACAGACCATCAGACATTTTATCCGGTTTTACCTGGACTACTCCCGATCTGACGATACGTCGACAAGGAAATGCCTCCTCACCGCTTTCTCATGAGCCTTTGACACTTCGTTTAGGTGTCCATGAAGATCCGCTCGCACTTCGCCCATATACCTGAGTCGGAGCTTACGCACAGTGAGAACATCAGCAAGACGGTCGGGCAGCCTGCTCGCCGCGGCACTCGCCGCGGTCGCGCTGGCCGCGACCGCGGTGGTGCCGGCCGCCGCCGCCACCGGAGGGACACCTCCGCCCGGCGTGACGGATGCCCAGGACACCGCCGAGAGCCTGGCCGTCCACGAGGCCGCCCGCACCGGCAAGCCGGTCGAGGTGCTCGCCAAGCGCAGCGAGACCAGCGACACCGTCGCCCAGCCCGACGGCAAGCTGAAGACCACCACCTACGTCCAGCCCAGGCGGGTGCGCAAGAACGGCGCCTGGGTGGAGCTCGACCCGACGCTGCAGTCGCTGCCCGGCGGCGCCGTCGCCCCCAAGGGGTCCACCGCGGACCTGCAGTTCTCCGGCGGCGGCAGCGCGCCGCTGGTCACGATGGCCCGGGCCGGCAAGGAGCTGAAGCTCAGCTGGCCGAAGCCGCTGCCCAAGCCGGCGGTCAACGGCGCGACCGCCGAGTACGCGTCGATCCTGCCGGACGTGGACCTGCGGCTGTCCGCCACCAAGACCGGCTTCACCCAGGTCATCGTGGTGCACACCGCCGAAGCCGCGAAGAACCCCGAGCTGGACCAGCTCCGGCTCGGCCTGCACGGCAACGGCCTGACGTTCAGCCAGGAGGCGGACGGCACCCTCTCCGCGAAGGACCCGTCCGGCGGCGGCACCGTCTTCGAGGCGCCCGTCCCGGTCATGTGGGACTCCTCCAAGCCGGCCACCGCCACGCCGAGCGCCCCGGCGAACGCCCCGGCCGCCGCCCCCAAGGCTCTCAAGGCCGCCCCGCAGGCGGCTCCGCAGGCCGAGGCCGCCGCCCCCGCGCAGAACGCTCCCGCCGCCGGCCAGGACGACCCCGCCGCCGCCGGCTACGGCGACCTGCCCGGCGAGGGCGCCAAGATGACCCGGCTCAAGGTCGACCTGCCCAAGGACAGCCTGGTGCTGTCGCCCGACCAGGCCATGCTGGACGCCCCTGACACCGTCTACCCGGTGATGATCGACCCGGCGTGGAACACCCCGCACGCCGGCGACTGGGCGGGTGTCTCGCGCACCTACCCGAACCAGGCCTACTGGCACTTCACGTACAACAGCAGCTACGTCCACGACTGGGGCGTCGGCTACTGCGGCGACACCTCGCGGTGCGCGCCGACCGACGTCAAGCGGGCGTTCTTCCAGGTATCCAACCCGTTCGTCGGCAAGCAGATCCTCAGCGCCACCTTCGGCACTTACGAGAGCTGGTCGTACTCCTGCGACGCCCGGCCCGTCGAGCTGTGGAACACCGGCTACATCGCCCCCGGCCTGACCTGGAACGGCCAGAACTCCTCCGGGTTCTGGGGCCGCTACCTGCAGACCATCAACACCGCGAAGGGCTGGGGCGGCAACTGCCCCGGCGGCTGGCTGGAGTACGGCGAAGACGGCGCGGTGCGCAACCTCGTCCAGGACGCCGCGAACTGGGGCTGGCCGACCATCACCTTCGGTCTGAAGGCCCAGAACGAGGGCGACACCCTCGCCTGGAAGCGCTTCACCGACGACGCCTACCTGTCGGTGTACTACAACCTGCGGCCCAACCAGATCCCGATGTCCGACATGACGATGTCGCCGGGCTCGGTCTGCCAGTACCCGGGCATCAAGATCAACAAGATGCCGCAGGTCACCATCCGGGCCACCGACCCGGACGGCGAGGCCATCGGCGTCCAGTTCGCGGTCGGCTGGGACGACGGCACCGGCCTGCGCCGGCGCTGGTGGTCCACCGGTTCGGAGGACGCCGCACCGGGGTGGGACACCTTCAAGGCCTCCGGCTCGATCTTCTCCTGGCCGCTGCCGACCAACCTGCCGCAGAACCTCCAGCTCGACTGGGAGGCCCGCGCGTGGGACGGCGCGCAGTGGGGGCCGTGGTCCTCCGACGGTGACCCGACCGGCTGCTACTTCATCGTCGACACCTCCGCACCGGACGGCCCGGCGATCACCTCGGACGCCTACCCGGGCTCCAAGGACGCCACCGCGGCGCTCCCGTGGACCGACGGCGTCGGCAGGAGCGGCTACTTCACCATGAAGTCGGCCGCCACCGACGTGGTCAAGTACCAGTGGGGCCTCGACACCTCACCGTCCGCGGCGAACGAGGTCGCGACCAGCGGCGGCGCCGGACAGACGATCCGCATCCAGCCGCAGACCGCCGGAGTGCACTTCCTCTCCGCCCGGGCCGTCGACGGCGCGGGCAACGCCTCGCAGCCCGAGACGTACTACTTCAACGTGCTCTCGGGCCAGACCCAGCGCGCCGCCTGGTCGATGGACGACCCGAGCGGCACCAGCGTCACCGGCGCCGGCGGCAACGTCGAGGCCGCGCTCGGGTCCGGCGCCACCCCGGGGGCGCCCGGCCACCTCAAGGAAGCCCTCGCCCTGAACGGCACTGCCAACGGCTACGCCGAGACCCAGGGCGCGGTGCTGGACACCACCCGCAGCTTCACCGTCTCCTCCTGGGTCCGGTTCGACGGCACCACCGGAACCCGCGCGGCGGTCAGCCAGGGCGGCCCGGACTACTACGCCTTCCACCTCGGCATCGAGAACGTCGCCGGCGTCCCCAAGTGGGGCTTCAAGGTCCAGACCGCGGCCGGCAACCAGGACGCGAGCACGATCGGCCTGCAGTCCACCGACCCCGCGACGACTGGCGTGTGGACCCACCTGACCGGCGTCTGGAACGCGGACACGCGCACCATCCAGCTGTACGTCAACGGCACCCTCGCCAAGTCGGCCACCGCGAACGCGGTCTGGGACGGACACGGCCCGCTGGAGATCGGCCGCACCCGCTGGAAGGGCCAGTGGGTCGACTTCTGGCCCGGCGCCATCGACGAGGTCAGGATCTGGGACCGCTCCCTGAGCCAGGCCGAGGTCACCGACGTGGCCGCCGACAAGCAACTCGCCATCGGCCGACCCGCCAAGGCGGTCTGGCACCTGGACGGCAGCGACGCCAAGCCGGCCGGCACCGCCGAGACCGACAACCTCACCGCCTACAACGGCGTCGCGCTCGGCCGGCCCGGCATCGCCGACAAGGCGATCCACCTGGACGGCGTGGACGACTACCTGCGCGGCACCCGCCCGCAGGTGGACGGCAGCCGGGACTTCTCGGTCTCCGCGTGGGTCAAGCTGCCCGCGCCGACCCCGGGTGACACCACCGCGAAGATCGCGGTCAGCCAGATCGGCCAGCACAACAGCGAGTTCTCGCTGTACTACTCCACCTACTGGAAGCGCTGGGCCTTCGGCCGCTACAAGGAGGACACCTCCGCCGACACCCTGGTCCGCACCTGGCAGCCCGACTGCACCCCGGGCACCCAGATCAACGGCGCGCCGTGCTTCGCCGGCACCACCGGCGAGTGGACCCACCTGCTGGGCGTCTCCGACACCGCCGCCAAGAAGCTGCGCTTCTACATCAACGGCTTCCTGGTCGGCGAGTCGGATTACACCCAGAACGCGCCGTGGGCCAACCCCGGCCCGCTGCAGATCGGTGCCGTCAACCGCGAGGGCGCCAACGGCGAGTTCTTCGGCGGCGACATCGACGACGTGCGGCTCTACGACCGCGTCGTCACCGGCCCGGAGGCCAGCGCCATGGTGCAGCAGCGCCCGCAGCTGGCCGGCCGCTGGAAGCTCGCCTCGACCACCGGCACCCCGGCCGTCACCCCGGACGAGGGCCCGGCCAAGGCCGGCGCCCAGCTCGGCGGCGGCGCCTCGATCAAGGCCGACGGCGGCGTGCTGCCCGTCCCCGGCACCCTGCTGCTGGACGGCTCCACCGGCTACGCGGCCACCGGCTCCGTCCCGCTGCACACCGGCCAGAGCTTCACCCTGGCCGGCTGGGCGAACACCGCGGGCGTCCCGACCCGGAAGATGACCGCCCTGTCCATTGCCGGCGCCAACAACAGCGCCGTCACCGTGCGTTGGGTGCCGATGGGCAACGACGCCAACGGCCAGCCGTACGGCCAGTGGGAAGCCGAGGTGCGCGACACCGATGCCAACACCGGTGGGACGCGCACCAGGACGGCGCACACCTCGGCCATCTCCGTCATGGAGAACTGGACCCACCTGGCGGTCAGCTACGACGCCTTCTCGGACCGGCTCGCCCTGTACGTCAACGGCCAGGTGGAGAACCAGGGCTGCGCGGACAACTCCACCGGATGCACCCCGCACATCTCCTGGGCCGCCGGTGTCCCGCAGCCCTACGAGGCCGGCGGGGGCGTGCAGTTCGGCCGGAGCAAGGACGCCGGCGCCTGGGGCGAGTACTTCTCCGGTGAGCTGGACGACGTCTGGCTCTACCAGGGCGTGCTGAGCCCGGCGCAGATCGGCAAGCTCGCCAACTACAACGTCGAGCTGGACACCTCCACCGGGGTCTGACCCCTCATCCTTCCGCGGGCCGGGCGGCTACCTGCCGCC
>NZ_JBHVFE010000575.1:0-5041 GCF_042801945.1 Kitasatospora sp. NPDC057542 | reverse complement strand
CGACCACGCCGAGGCCGCCAAGCGCTGGGGCGCCCTGGACAAGCGGATCGGCGAGGCCGGACAAACGGAGAGGGACGGTTCCGCTGCTGCGGGACCGTCCCTACGACTTTGTCCTGACCGGTACGCCGGCCGGCTCCGTCCTGCCGGGCCCGTCCGACCGGACGGTTCCCGGACCTGCCGTCCGGCCCCGCTGCCCGGGGCCGGAAGGAGCGGTGTGCCGGTCCCGCGGGCGCAGCCGCGGGCCTCGGGCCCTGTCCGCCGCGGTGCTCAGGCGCCGCAGTCCCGGCAGATCGGGTTGCCGTTCTTCTCGCTGTAGAGCTGGCTGCGGTGGTGCACGAGGAAGCAGCTCATGCAGGTGAACTCGTCGGCCTGCTTCGGCAGCACGCGGACGGCGAGCTCCTCGTTCGAGAGGTCTGCGCCGGGGAGCTCCATGCCCTCGGCAGCGTCGAACTCGTCGACGTCGACAGAGCTGCCGCCCTTGTCGTTCCGCCGAGCCTTGAGCTCCTCGATGCTGTCTTCGTTGAGCTCGTCGTCGGTCTTGCGTGGGGTGTCGTAGTCGGTTGCCATTTTTCGCTCTCCCCCTCCGGGTTGTGCGGTGTGTGCGGTATCTCCAGCGCACGTAACGCATGGGGGGTCGGTCTTGTGCCCGACCCGAGGCGGAGATTTTGCCTTACTTCAAGCCCTGTTACTCAATCGACACTCAGCCCGGGCTCCATCGGGGTGATCCCCGGGGCTGCGGAAGGCCTCACGCTGGGCCATCGTCAGCCCTCCTCGGACCCGGCGAACCGGCCACGCACAGTGATCGCGAGAGGTGTGGGCGCCTGCGGCCTCCCTTGTCCACCAGGGGTGCCGACCGATCCCGTGGACCGATCCCGGGTCGAAATCCGGTCACGGACGGCGATCGGCACCCCTGATCGGGTGATCACTCTCCGGGGTCACCCGGAATCACGGAGCGACACCGTGTGAGCTTGCTCACGTTCAGAATCTTCCGGGGCAAACCACGGAAAATCCACCCACTCCGACGGCCCGGTGCGGCGCCTCAGCCGGCGTTCTTCCGGGCCTGGCGGCGCGCCAGCAGCGCGGCCTGGCGCTCCTCGAACTTCCGGGCCTGGCTGTCCAGCCCGTCCAGGAACACGCCCAGCTCGTTCTGCGCCAGCAGGCCCTCCGGCCCGAGGTCGCCGATCTCCATCACCTTGAGGTGGCGCAGCACCGGCTGGAGCACGTCGTCGTGGTGGATGCGCAGGTTGTACACCCCGCCGAGGGCGATCTGCGCGGCGGCGCGCTCGAAGCCGGGGATTCCGTGGCCGGGCATCCGGAAGTTGGTGACCACGTCGGCGACGGCCCGCATGGCCTGGTCCGGGGCGATCTCCAGGGCGGCCTTCAGCAGGTTCCGGTAGAAGACCATGTGCAGGTTCTCGTCATTGGCGATCTTCGCCAGCAGCTGCTCGCAGAGCGGGTCGCCGGCGTACTTGCCGGTGTTGCGGTGCGCGATGCGGGTGGCGAGCTCCTGGAAGGCCACGTAGGCGACCGAGTGCAGCATGCTGTGCGCGTTGTCGGACTCGAAGCCCTCCGACATGTGGTTCATCCGGGCCCGCTCCAGCTCCACCGGGTCGACCGCACGGGTGGCGAGCAGGTAGTCGCGGATCGCTATCCCGTGGCGCCCCTCCTCGGCCGTCCAGCGGTGCACCCAGGTGCCCCAGGCGCCCTCGCGGCCGAACATGGTCGCGATCTCGTGGTGGTAGCTGGGCAGGTTGTCCTCGGTCAGCAGGTTCACCACCAGCGACACCCGGCCCACCGCGGTCACCCGGGACTGCTCGACCGACCAGGCCTCGCCGCCCAGCACGCCGTCGAAGTCGCGGCCCTGGCTCCACGGGATGAACTCGTGCGGCATCCACTCCCGGGCCACGCCCAGGTGGCGGTTGAGCTCCTTCTCGACGACCTCTTCGAGCGCGAGGATCAGCCGCGCGTCGGTCCAGCCGCTCGGAACGAGCGAGGAGCTGCTCTGCACAGGGGCGATGGTCACGGTCTTGCTCCTGAGGGGACGGCACGCGCTGGGACGGGCGCGCTGGACGGGAACAGGTCGTTCGGACCCGTCGGCGGGCCGCCGACGGATTCACCTACGGTTGCGTAGGTTACGACACCGTAAGTTGCCCGGGCCGGAAATGACAAGCCGCCCCCGCCAGGCCTTATGTCGTCTTGACGGGCCTGGCGGGGGCGGCTGGAAACGGTCGCCTACGGAAGGGGCGGGCGTCGGACCCTCACGGCGAGGGGATGCGGACCCTCATGGTGAGACCGCCGCCGGCGCGCGGCGTGGCCTCGATGGTGCCGCCGTGGGCGCGCACCACCGAGCGGACGATGGACAGGCCGAGCCCGACCCCCTTGTCGCTGCGGGTGCGGTCGGCGCCCTTGACCCGCCGGAACGGCTCGAAGATGTGTTCCAGTTCGTACCCGGGCACCACCGGGCCGGTGTTGGAGACCACCAGCTCGCCGCCGCCGGGCACCGCGGTGGTGGCCAGTTCGACCCAGCCGCCCGGCGTGTTGTAGCGGACGGCGTTCTGCAGCAGGTTGAGCGCGAGCCGCTCCAGCAGCACGCCGTTGCCGGCGACCATGGCCGGATCGAGCTTCGAGCGCAGTTCGACCTCGCGCTTGTCGGCCTCGACCCGGGTCTGCTCCAGCGCCCGGGTGGCCACCTCGGACAGCTCCACCGGGCGCCGGTCGGTCAGCTCGTTCTCGCTGCGGGCGAGCAGCAGCAGGCCCTCGACCAGCTGCTCGCTGCGCTCGTTGGTGGCCAGCAGGGTCTTCCCCAGCTGCTGGAGGTCGGGTGAGGCCGCCGGGTCGGAGAGCTGGACCTCCAGCAGGGTGCGGTTGATCGCCAACGGGGTGCGCAGCTCGTGCGAGGCGTTGGCGACGAAACGGCGCTGGGAGTCGAAGGAGCGGTCCAGCCGGTCCAGCATGTCGTCGAAGGTGTCGGCGAGCTCCTTGAGCTCGTCGTCCGGCCCGTCCAGCTCGATCCGTCGGTGCAGGTCGGAGGAGGCGACGTCACGGGCGGTGCGGGTGATCCGGCCGAGCGGGCGCAGCACCCGGCCGGCCATCGCGTAGCCGGCCGCGAAGGCGATCACGGCGAGGCAGACGAGCACGGTGAGCAGTTTGCGCAGCAGGGTGTTGAGCGCCTGGCTGGCCTGGTAGGTCTTGTTGTCGTTCAGCCACTGGTCGAGCGCGGACTGGTTGGTGAGGGTCAGGCCGTCGGGGGTCCGCACGGAGATGCCCGGCCCGTTGAGCAGCAGGTGCGGCTGGCCGACGTTCTGGAGGGCCTGCTGGACGAAGAAGTACATCACCAGCAGCAGCACCACGCCGGCCATCAGGAACATCCCGCCGTAGAGCAGGGTGAGCCGCATCCGGATGGTGGGGCGGAAGGGCAGCCAGGCGAGCACCCCGTCGCCGGGGACGTAGGTCTGGTTCGACCGGGCCGAGCCCGGGGGGTGCAGGGGCTTGGGCGGTACGGCACGCGGGCCGCCGGCGGGCGCGCCGGAGGGCCCGCCGGCCGGGGGCGGGGTGGTCATGATGATCCTCTCGGGGCGTCCGCCGGGGCGGGCGCTCACGGCAGGGAGTCCTCGGGTGGGCGGACTCCGGTCGTCAGATCCGGTAGCCGGAGCCCGGCACGGTGACGATCACCGGCGGGTCGCCGAGCTTGCGGCGCAGCGTCATCACGGTGACGCGCACGACGTTGGTGAACGGGTCGGTGTGCTCGTCCCAGGCCTTCTCCAGGAGCTGCTCGGCGGAGACGACGGCGCCGCCGGCCCGCATCAGCACCTCCAGGACGGCGAACTCCTTGGGGGCGAGCTGGACGGTGCGTCCGTCGCGGATCACCTCGCGCCGGCCGGGGTCGAGCGAGATGCCGGCGCGCTCCAGCACCGGGGGCAGCGGGATGGTCGCGCGGCGACCCAGCGCCCTTACCCGGGCGACGAGTTCGCTGAAGGCGAACGGCTTCGGAAGGTAGTCGTCCGCGCCGATCTCCAGGCCCTCGACCCGGTCGCTGATGTCACCGGAGGCGGTCAGCATGATCACCCGGGTGGCCAGGCCCTGCTCGACCACCTTGCGGCAGACGTCGTCCCCGTGCACCAGCGGAAGATCGCGGTCCAGGACGACGACGTCGTAGTCGTTGACCGCGATGCGCTGGAGCGCGGCCTCCCCGTCGTACACCACGTCGACGGCCATCGCCTCGCGGCGCAGGCCGGTCGCGACGGCCTCGGCAAGCAGCTGCTCGTCCTCGACGACGAGAACCCGCACGGTCGTTGTCCCTTCTCCAGGCCGGCCCCGGAAGCGGACGCACGGCTCCGACGGTGCCTCCATCCTGCCTGGTCCGGCGGTAAAGCAGCGATAAGCTGCCTCTCGGGCACGGCACCCGGGTCCGCGGAAATGGCCGTTCGCACCCGTACCAGTCCGCTTGGACTGTGACACAGGCAACTTTCTTCCGACGGGAGGTTTCCCGGCTCCCGGGGCGGGGAGGACAGCTGCACACCCGCGATCTGGCTGACGGCCGGTCGCACCCACTCGCCGTGCGTTCATCCGCGCCGGCCCTGGGGCTGGGACATCACCGGGAGCGGCCGAAAGCCGTCTCCGCACCTGTCCGGAGATTCACCACCTTCCGGCCTGGGTGCATTCACCGGCTGGACCTCCTCGGGGCGGAGAGCGCACGACCGTGCACGTCCGACACAGTAAGGGGGCCCGTATGGACGCCTTCAAGGCCGGAATCCTGCAGCGCATAGCCAACGCGGAGCAGGATCTGCACCGAGCGATCGAGGCCGGGGACGAGTTCCTCGCCGAGGTGGAGCAGTCCGAGCTGGACGACCTCCGCCGGCTCGCCGCCGACCACGGCATCGACACGGTGCTGGAGCGCCACCGCACCGCTGCCTGATCCGTCCGGCACAACCGACCCGTCGCCGGACCTCCGGCACCAGCGGCCCTGCGGGGGCCGTGCGAAACCAGGCCCTGGCACCCCCCGTATGTCAGGGCTCTTCGCATGTCCGGGGCCGTCCCGCCC
>NZ_JBHVFE010000574.1:0-5072 GCF_042801945.1 Kitasatospora sp. NPDC057542 | reverse complement strand
AACGCAACGTCGTCGAGCGTGCGATCAACAAGCTGAAGAACTTCCGCGCCGTCGCGACCAGATATGACAAGCGCGTCTACGTCTTCCTCGGCACGATCACCGTCGCGGCACTGGCCATCTGGCTCCGCTCATGATCGACCGGACAGGACCTAAGGTCGGCACATGAGCGTGTCCCTCTACTATTCCGCACGCCGGGTGCTGCCGCTGACCGAAGCCGAGGCGGCCGAGTTGGAGCACATTGTCACCGCCCACCGTGAGTCCTTCCCGTATGCGGACGAGGAGAGTCTGTATCTCTACGGAGACGGAGGCGGCGAGCCGGGTGAGATCGTGACCGGGTCGACCAAGCTGCCACCTCAGCTGGAGAGGGTGATGCCGGTGATCGCCCACGTGCTCGAGTCCGTGACCGAGCTGCGCCGGGCCCTGTCGAACGCCGAATGGCGCGTGCACATGGATGATCTGGACCTCCCGTGGGACGAGGACGAGGGGTACGCCTTGCCTGGCATATGAGTCGGAATCCGACGCCGTATCCCATCCAGCCCCGGTCCAGGGCGGCGTACAAGGCACCGTGGCCGCGCCGGTGCTCGATCGCCAACGACAGCTCGACCAGGGTCTTCACCGGTCCGTCCGCGCACAGCATGGCGTCTGTGAGCTCGAAGAGCGCGTCCTGGCGGCTGTAGAGGCATTCGTAGAACTCAACCCGAAAGCGGGACAAGATGCCCAACGCCCCACCTGCGGGCCCGTCGACGGGGAGACTCACACGCAGCGGATTGGGGTCTTCGGTGATGGTCTCGCCCTATTAATCCACGGCGCGTGCAATCCCAAGTTCCTGGCAGTATCGGGCCATGTCGAGAGATCCCTTGCTGGTCAGGGCCCAGGGCGTGTGGCAGGAGCTAGCGTCGGTACCGGTCTCGTTCGGTGCGGCGGGCGACGTCGACGTCGTCGTGTCTCCCAGGTCGAGGATCTGCCCGCGCGGGTGGGCGGGCATCGTGCTTCTCGGAGGGGCTGCGATCGTGACTGCTCCGAGCGAGGAAGCCGCCGCCCGCATCCGCAAGGCCGTGGCCGAGCTGCCCGCTGACCAGCTGACAGATCTGGAAGCGGTCGGGAGGGCGCTCCCGAACGGCGAGTTCCTTGGGCCCGCCGGGCTGGCCTATGTCGCCGCCGAAGGCTTCCGGCCAGCCGCGGCGCCGGCCGGCCTGCGCGTCGAGGAAGGGGCCGGCGGGTATTTCGATCTGGGCGATCTGGAACAGGTGGCCGGGACGGCGGACGCCGACGAGGCCGGCCTGGACGAGATGTCCTCTCCCGCGTTCGTTGTCCGGGTGGACGGCCAGGTGGTTGCTGCCGCCGGCTATTACGAATGGCCGGGCCGCGCCGCTCACGTGGGAGTCCTGACCGCGCCTGCCTGGCGTGGCAAGGGTTTGGCTCGCGCGACCGGGTCTGCGGCAGTGCGGCATGCGCTCGCGCAAGGCTTGCTGCCGCAATGGCGGGCCCGGGTCCCGGCGTCGCGGAAGGTCGCGGTCGCGCTGGGCTTCAGCGAGCTGGGCTCCCAGATGAGCTTCGAGCTGGTCTGATCACCGGGGCTGCCCTGCTGCGAGGGTGGCTCACGGCATCTCCTGGTGCTCGGCCTCGGTGGTCTGGAGCCGGTAGGAGTTGGAGCCGGCCTTGATCAGGGTGCATTTGAAGGTGAGCCGATCGGCAACGGCACGGCAAGGACGGCGACGCCCTGGTCGTCCTGACCGACGCAGCGCTCGCCGAGCTCGGCCTGCCGCCACTCGGCCGGGACGAGAAGAAGGACTTCGTCCAGCGTTTGGGCCAGCTGCCGAAGACCCACAAGGCCGTGAAGGCCATCGAGAAGGCCGGCTGGCTGCTCACCCAGCGGGGACTCGGGCCGTGGGCCAGGGTCTATCGCACGCCCGAGGACGGCCGCCGTTAGTGCGTGCAGCTGTGCATCCCCGCCTGGGGCGCCCTCGCCTCCGGTGGCTGGCAGATCCCCGACGACCTCGGCCCGGCCGGCCTGGCCCGCCTGCTCGGCACCTACGCCACCCGGGTCCTCACCCCGCGCGGCTCCACCGCCGTCTCCGGCCTGGAACTCGTCACCGCACTGCGCCCGCCCACGAGGGCGGTGCGCACCGAGACGGGCTGGACGTCCGGCCCGGTGGAGGGCTCCCGTACGCGGGCGTTCGACCTGGCGCCGCCCGAGGTCCCGGACGTGCACCCGCTCGCCCAGGACCGCGGCCCGGAGCAGGAGCTGGTGACCGAGGCGTGGGACTGGCACCGCGAGCTCACCGAGCGGGAGCAGGCGGCGCCGTTCGCGGTCGGCCTCGACGTCAACATGGCCTTCCTCGCCGCCGCCGGCCGCCTGACCCTCCCGCTATCCGGCCCCGTGCACGAGCTCAACCCGGCCTTCGACAAGAAGCTGCCCGGCTCCTGGCTGGCCGACCTCTCCCACGTCGAGTCGGACCCGCTGCTGCCCTCGCCGTTCACCGCAGACGGCTCCCGGCCGACAGGACCTGCCTGGTACTCCACAGTGAAACTGGCCTACGCCCTGGAGCTCGGCGCCACGGTCCAGCCGACCGAGGCCTGGCTGCGCCACGAGCACGGCCCCTACCTCGACCCCTGGCACAAGCGGCTCCGCCAGGCCTACCTCGACACCATGGCCGCGCTCAGCGTCCCGCTGGACCTGGCCGACCACGACCCGCTCGCGTTCCTGGACGCCATGGCCGCCCTCAAGACCACCGGCGACCCGGCCGAGCTGGCCGTGCTCACCGCCAGGCTCGAGGTGCACCCCGCACGGGTGACGGAACGTCAGCGCGAAAACAGGAGTTCGACGGCGGGGCACCGTGGCTAGAATCGGCCGACACCATTCGCCAGTGCGAGCCCGAGACGAGAAACAGTCCCAGATGAACGAGGATCAGGCCCGCATGGTAGCGGCGCTGTCCGCAGCCGAATACGCGGATGTCGCCGCGCTCCAGCACGAAATCGGCCTGCGGGTCTCGGCCGGTGACTTCGACTGGGCCGTCGGCCTCGGCAGGGACATCGCCAGGCGGGCCACAGCGGAAGGGGGTCCCTCCGGCAACCACCTCGCGGTGCTGGGCCACCTCCTCCGAAGTCTGGCCGGCTGCGCGGTACCGGAGAGCCTGCGCGCTCTGCTCCGGACCCCTCTTTCGCTCTCACCGGACGGCCGGCAACGACAGCGGGAGGAGCGCGCGCTGGCGGCGCTGGTCGCCCACGGTCAAGGTGCCGAGGACATCGAGCGGGTGGTGTACGGGGAGCAGGCGGATGCGGTGCACCCCCGGGAGTTCCGGGCCTGCCTGCTGCACGAGCTGGTGCTCACCGGCATTCCGGTCGAGGACTCTCCTGCCCTCCTCGCCTTCGCGCACAAGCTCGTCGCGGACGGGCATCCGCTCGCCGTACTGCCCCTGCACCTGCTGCCGGAGGAGCAGGGGCTGATCCGCCCGGACGGTGCGGCACCCGACTGGACTTGGGCCGTGTCGTCCCTGACCGGGACGTTTCACGGCGCCGCCGAACTCCATGACACGCCGCTGATGCGGGAGCGTACGGCGGGCATCGACATGACCGAGATCAGCGTCCCCGAGACGGCCGAGGTGATGGGCGCGGCCATCCGACACTGGTGCACGGACTCGAACGGCCTGATCGCCGCTCAGGACTTCTGGTCGCCCGACCCGGTGCCGCCGGAAGACTTCCCCGCCGTGTTCGAACGGCTGCCGCTGACCCCCTGGGAGGAGGAGCGAGCCCGGCTCCACCCGTCGACCGCCGAGGAGGTGTTCCGGATCCTGCTCACCGCGGCCACCCGGGGATCGGCGTACGGCCCGGGGCAGTACGGCGCCCACGGGAGGCTGGCCACCTGGCGCTCGCTCGCCGGGCTGACCGGGGCCCCGGCGGACGCCCCGGTCGAGCGGATCGCCGAGTTGGTCCGGCAGACGCACTGGTTCCGTCCCGACCCCGGCTCCGCCTGGTTCTACGACATCGCCTGGGACCTGGCCGTGGCGGCGCTACGCCCCGACGGCCAGCGGATAGCTGTACTGGCCGCCACTGACACCGACTGACTGACGGCCACCCGACCCAGCACGTACCCGGCCACCAGGGTGACCGCAGCGACCACGACCAGGAGCACGCCGCCGTTCACGCCCACTCGACGCCGTGTTCGGCGAGCTGTGCGAGCTGACCGGGGCTGAGCTTCGCCCGGCGGGCCTTCTGGTTGTTCAACCACGTACCCAGACCGACGTGGACGACCTCGGTGCTCTCCTCCCCGCCAGGACCGGTCACCGACACCTCCAGTGGCTCCTTGTGCGGGCGAGGAACTCGGGGATGCCGCTCCCGCTCCACGAACTGCGCGAGCGCGGCCAGGCCCTGGGCGAACCGGTCCGTGCGGGACACCTTCGGCTTCGCCTCCGCGGCGGCCTTCGCCGCCACCAGCTCGGCGTCGGCCTCGATTCCGAGCGCCGACAGCAGATCCCGCTGGTCCGCCTCCAGCGCCGGCCAGCCGGCTTGCTGCGCCTGCACCCACCGGCCGAGCTGCTCGCCCTCGAACGCCGTGTCCACGGGCAGGGCGGTCCAGTCGACCAGGCCGTCGGTGTCCAGCCACCACAGCCGGGCGGTGGCGTAGGCGCGCTGCCAGGTGATCGGCCAGATGGGGCACCACCACGGGTCGATCTCCTCCAGCGCCCGGCGCCGCTCCGGGGCGAGCGAGCCCTGCTCCCCGGCCGGCACCTGCGCGGAGGCCCGCAGCTCCGACAACCCGGTGCCGATCGCGTACCCGCCGACCGAGGCGCGCGCAGGCGCCGCCAATGACCCGCCGTGGCCCTTCGCCCACACCCGCGCCCAGTCCAACCCGGCCTCGAACCGTGCATCGCTCACGGACCAGATCATCCCGAGCGCGTCCAGCATCTCCACCCGGTATGACGCCAACTCGCCGGCCGCATTCTCACCCCGCCGGTCCGACAGCCACTTTTCCGAGCGGATATTGAGCCGAAATGGCTCGGTTTCCTACATGATCGCGTAGCAGACGTGTGGGGCCTTGAAGTAGCCGCACACGATGCGGGGCTGGCGCTGCC
>NZ_JBHVFE010000573.1:0-5082 GCF_042801945.1 Kitasatospora sp. NPDC057542 | reverse complement strand
GTGCTCTTCCACTTCGAACGTTGAAGGAGAGATTCGCACGATGACCACAGCCTCCCCGGCCGCCGCCGGCGGCGACGGACCGCCCGCCGGTGGGACGGACGCTTCCGAGGAACGCCGTTTCGAACCGGACCTCCGGTCGATCACCAGGATCAACCTGCGTCCCATGGCCTCGCCCATGCCGCTGGGCTTCTTCACGGTGGCGATCGCCTCCGTGATGACGGGATGCCTGCAGCTCGGGCTCCTCGGCACCGAGGCCCGCGGCGCCGTCGCCCTGTGCGTGCTGCCCGCCTTCGTCCTGCAGTTCCTGGTGAGCATCCTGTGCTTCGGCGCCCGTGACGTGATCGCGGCGACACTCATGGGCGTGTTCGCCGGCAGCTGGCTGGCCTACTCGCTGGTCATGTTCAGCGGCGCCGCCGACGGCCTCCGGGCGCTGGGTGTGTTCAACCTGGCGTTCCTGTGTTTCGGGGCGTTGATGACCGCCGTGACCCGGCCCAAGCGCGCGCTGTGGCTCGTGCTGGTGGTCTCGCTGCCCCGCTGGGCGGCCACCGGCCTGTCCGGCCTCACGGGCGCCGAGTGGCTCACGCGCACGTCCGGGGCCCTCGGCCTCCTGGTGGCGTGCGTCGCGATGTACACGGCGTTCGCCCTGCTGCTGGAGGACATGCGCAGCGAGGAGGTCCTGCCCATCGGCCGCAGCGGACCCGCCCGGGCCGCCGTGAACGGTGACCTGGCCGTCCAGCTGCGCAACCTGGAGCGCCAGGCGGGCGTGCGGCGCACGCTCTGAACGCCTGCTCCCGCATCCCCGCGCGCACCGAGCAGCTGTTCCGTGTCCCGATCCGTCCGCTCCCCGGACCATCGACCCGAGGCGGAGCGCTACGGCCACCGACGTGCCGTGGGGCCGGTCGATCCGACAGTGCGTCGGGTCGGCCGGCCGTCGGCGGGCGCTGCACGAGCGGCTTCACGGTGAATCGCCGCGGGGTGCGTCTGCGCCGCTACGGCCTTCAGACCGCGCGAAACCCTTGGTGGGGGCCGGTGTTAACCTGATCGACATGATCAGGAGGGGGTCGAGGCAACAGGTGTCCAGCACGCCGGTTTCCGGTCCGCAGCGAGCTCTGATCATCGCCAATTTCGTCAGCAGGGTCGGCAACGGTCTCTTCAACACCGCTGCCATCCTCTACTTCACGTTGGTGGTGCACCTGCCCGCCACACAGGTAGGAGCGGGTCTGACGATCGCCGGCCTCAGTGGCTTGGCGGCCGGCATACCGGCGGGCAATCTGGCCGACCGGTACGGGCCGCGCATGATCTGGCTGACCACCCTCGCCCTGCAGGCCGCCACCATGGCGGCTTTCGTCTTCATCGACAGTTGGCTCGCGTTCACGCTCGTCGCCACCCTGGACCGGCTGGCTGCCACGGCGAGCGGCGCCGCGGGCGGTGCGCTCGTCGCCAGAGTCGGCGGTGAACGCCCTGCCGCCTTCCGGGCCAGACTCCGCACGTTCGTCAATCTCGGCGTCGTCGTGGGCACCCTCGGCGCGGCCTTCGCCATCCAGATCAACACTCGCCCTGCCTACACCGGGCTGATCCTCGCCAACGCCGCCAGCTTCGCCTGCGCCGGACTGATCGTGTTCATGGGCGTCCCGAACTACCGGCCCCTGCCTCGGCCGAAGGAGCACCGACAGTGGTCCGTCCTGGCAGACCGGCCGTACGTGTCCTTCGTCGCGCTCTACAGCGCCATGGGCCTGCAGTACCAGACCGTCTCCCTGCTGTTGCCGGTCTGGCTCACCGCCCACACCGACGCACCGCGCTGGACCGTGGCAGCGGTCTACGCGATCAACAGCGGCGTCTGCGTGCTGCTGCAGAGCAAGCTCGGCTCCAAGGTGGAAACCCCACGACAGGGCGGCCGCGCATTTCGCCTCGCCGGGCTCCTGTTCCTCGTCAGCTGCCCGTTGATGGCGCTGACGGCCGACGTTCCCGCCTGGGTCGCACCGGCGCTCGCCGTCCTCGCCGTGTGCGTCCACAGCGTCGGAGAGGTGTGGGAGTCCTCGGGCGGCTTCGCGCTCGGCTTCGGTCTCGCACCCGACCATGCCCAAGGGCAGTATCAGGGCCTCCTCGGTATCGGCTTCGACGCAGGCCAGGCCCTCGCCCCCGTGATCCTGACCGGGGCAGTCCTCGCGCTCGGACACACGGGCTGGCTACTCCTCGGCGCATTCTTCGCATGCCTGGGCGCCGCAGGACCTCCGGTGGCCGCATGGGCCGAGCGAACCCGATCCGGGAAACCGGGTGCGGAAGCCTCCGCGCGAGGTCGGCAAAGTGAATCCCCGCTGGTGGAGGCCGACTAGCGGCGCTGGACGCTCGCCACCGTCGACGAGCGCCCAGCCGTCCGGCGCCGCGCCGCTGACCACCGCCCGGGGACCGCTGACAGGCGGTTCGACGAGGCCCGGCCGTCACCCGGTGGGTGGGCGGGTCGTTGAGCCGGGCGCGCCGTCCCGCGTGGGCGGCGGCAGTCGGAAGCGGCCTGGAGGAGTCTGCGGTGTCCACCGTCACCAACCCGTTCACCGGTGCCTACACCCCGGTGGCGGAGGAAGTCACCGCCTTCGACCTGCCGGTCACCGGCACGATCCCGGCGGAGCTGAACGGCCGGTACCTGCGCAACGGCCCGAACGGGATGCGGGCGGAGGACCCCCGGCCGCGGCACCTGTTCGCCGGGTACGCCATGGTGCACGGGGTGCGGCTGCTCGACGGGCGGGCCCGGTGGTACCGCAACCGGCTGGTCCGCAGCGCCGCCGTGGCCGAGGCCCTGGGGGAGCGGCCGCGCCCCGGCGCCGCGCCGAGGATCGTCGACGTCGCGCCCAACACGCACGTGATCGGCCACGCCGACCGCACCTTCGCGCTGGTCGAAGGCGGCTTCCGCCCGTACGAACTCTCCTACGAGATCGAGACGGTGGGCGCCAGCGACTTCTGCGGGACGCTGCCCGACGGGTTCGCCGCCCACCCCAAGCTCGACCCGGGCACCGGCGAGCTGCACGCGATCACCTGGCAGCGGGACAGCGAGAACCTGCGCCACCTGGTGGTCTCCCCGCAGGGCGCCGTCGTCCGGGCCGTGGACATCCCCGTCCCGCACCGGCCGGTGGTGCACGACATGGCGCTGACCCGGAACTTCGCCGTCGTCCTGGACCTCTCGGGGCGCGTCGGCATGGCCGACAACCTCGCGCGCAAGACGTACCCGGCGGTCTGGGACGAGACCCGCGGCGCGCGGATCGGGCTGCTGCCCCGCAACGGTACGGAGGTCGGCTGGTACGAGGTCGAGCCCTGCTTCGTCTACCACACGCTCAACGCCCACGAGGACGGCGACCGGGTCGTCGTCGACGTGGTCCGCTACCCGAGGATGTTCGCCGGCGGTGCGGTGGACGGGCAGAGCAGCCCCACCCTGGACCGCTGGATCGTCGACACCGTCTCCGGCAAGGTCACCGAGACCCGTCTGGACGACCGCCCGCAGGAGTTCCCGGCGGTCAGCCCGGCGGTGGTCGGCGGCGCCCACCGCTACGGGTACTCCACCGTGGCCACCGCCCTGCTGCGCCACTTCGCCGCGACGCAGGCCCTGGAGGCCCTGACCCCGGAGGCAGCCGGAGACGCGCTGATCAAGCACGACCTGAGCCGGCAGTCCAGCACCGTGCGGGAGTTCGGCGCCGGCCGCTACACCGGCGAGGTCTCCTTCGTCCCGAGGCAGGGCGCCCGCAGCGAGGACGACGGCTACCTGCTGGCCTACGTCCACGACCCCGAGCGGGGCGCGAGCGACCTGGTCGTCCTCTCCGCCGAGGACTTCACCGGCGACCCGATCGCCACCGTCCACCTGCCGGTGCGGGTGCCGGCCGGCTTCCACGGCAGCTGGATCCCCGACCCCGTCCGAGAGGACTCCGAGTGAACACCCCGCCCTTGATCACGCCGGCCGACGCCGTCGCCGTCCGTCAACGCCGGGCAGACCTGCGTCGCCCCCGACTACCTGCTGACCGACCCGGCCACGGCCCGTGGGCTGGAAGGCGTCCTGGACCGGGCCGTCACCGAGCTGTACGGCCCCGGCGCGGTCGCAGGCGTACGGACGCATCGTCAACGAACGCCACTTCGACCGGGTCGTCGCGCTCCTCGACCCGGGGCGTACGGTCTTCGGCGGACGGCACGACCGCGCGGACCGCTACGTCGCGCCCACCCTGCTGGCCGAGGTGAAGCCCGATGTCCCGGTCATGCGGGAGGAGGTCTTCGGCCCCGTCCTGCCCATCGTCGAGGTCGCCGGCCTGGACGTGCCCCTGGGCCGAGCGGCCGAGACGGTACTGACCTGTCGTCACGTCGGTGTCGGCGGTGGCTGTTGCGCGGCGCCGGCCGTCCCGACCGGCTGCGGTTCCGGCGGGCTTCGACGGCGGTCGGTGCCTTCCCGCGGTTCGCGCCGCGGCGGCCACGAGGGCGAGCGCGATGGTCGCGAGTCCCGAAGCGGCCAGCACCCGTTGAGGCCCCAGCGCGGCGGTGAGGGGGCCACCGAGTGCGGTGCCCACGGGGGCGGCGGTGAGCAGGGCGGCGCTTCGGGCGGCCAGGACCGCGGTCAGCCAGGCCGCCGGGGTGCGGTCCTGGAACAGGGTGAAGGACAGTGCGGTGAAGGGTCCGTAGACCACACCGCCCAGGGCGAAGCAGACGAGGGAGACGGAGGCGGGCACCCCCAGGCCGAACGGCAGGAGGGCCAGGCCCCAGCCGGCGATGATGCCCAGGGTGACGGGCCAGAGCGGGAGCCTGCGCAGGGTGCCCGCGGCCAGGGCCCCCAGAACCGCACCGATGCCGAAGACCGTCCAGTACAGCCCGAGGAGGCCGGCACCGGCGTGCAGGTCCTCGGTGACATGCAGCGGGAGGGCGACCTCCAACGGCCCGTAGAGGAGGTTGAAGGCCCAGGTCAGGGCGAGGATCCCGAGCAGCTCGGGCCGGCGGCGCAACAGTGGGAGGCCGGCCGGCGGCCGGCCGGTGTCGGTCGGCGCGCCGGTGGCCGGCGCCTCGACCGGGTCGCCCAGCCGCCCGACCTGGACAGCGAGGACGGCGAAGGACAGCGCC
>NZ_JBHVFE010000572.1:0-5095 GCF_042801945.1 Kitasatospora sp. NPDC057542 | reverse complement strand
GGGCGAACCTGGCCGCCATGACCTTCCAACTGACGCTCTTCGGCTGCTGCTTCGCCTCGATCGCCTTCGGGATCGGCGCGTACACCGGCCGCCGCATGCATGCGATCGCGGGTGGCGCCTACGTGACCATCATCGCCTACCTGTGCGACTCGTTCCTCCCGCAGATCAACGGCCTGCACTGGATCCAGGGCTGGTCCCCGTTCCACTGGTACCTGGGCGGCGAACCGCTCAAGAACGGCATCCAGTGGATCCACTGCGCACTGCTCGCGGGACTCGGCCTGTCCTTCGCCGCCATCGGAATCTGCGGCTTCAACCGCCGGGACCTGACCCAGGGCAACTGACGCCCGACCACCGGACAGCCCATGGGAGCCGCCATCGGAAGCGGCACCTGACGCCCGTAGCCCTTCCCCCCGCAGCGCCGTCGATGCCGAGGCGACCGCCCGAGCCCACGCCTGGCCGAGGCCTCCCGCAGCGCCTCACGGGGCGTGACGGGACACCGCCGGCCTGCCCGCACGGCCGGGAGGCCTCGTCGCTACTCGGCCCGGTGGCACACACCGGGCCGCACCACGTGCGCAGCGGCCATCGGCGTTCCCGTGCGGCAGCGCCGAAAGCGCAGCCAGCAGTGGTCACGCACGATCGGGAGGGCGGCCCAGCGGCGGCCCAGGCCCCAACTGTCGCCCGCACCCGTGGCGGCCAGCGCGACGAGCAGCAGGGCGTAGACGAGGTGGTAGTCGGCGACCGGGTTGGTGGAACCGCTGGCCGCACCGTTGGCCAGGTGGCGGGCGGCCGGCCTCGCCGCCGCCCTGGCGGGTCTTCGTCCTTGCCCCACCACCATCCCCGCCGCGGCCGCGGCGCGCATGGGCCGACCGTTCCGGGCAAGCCGGGACCGGGCCTCCCGAGGCTGCGGCCCCGGTGCTGGGCGCACGACGACGCACCTCGGCGAGACCGTAGCCGTGTGGGCACCGAAGACCCGGTCCTGCGGTTCAAGTGACGTGGCAGTACTCGCGAAAGACCCCGCCGGGCCGCGGTCAGCGGGCTTGATCGAGGGGCCGCTCCTCCCGGCCGGGCGGCCCGCCGACGTCGGCGGTGACGGCGGTGACGGCGGTGACCTTGTCGGCCGGGGTCTGCTGCGCGTGGACGTCGTCGAGGCCGAGGACGGCGGCGATCTCGCGGGCGGGTTCGGCACGGTCACCGGTGAGCATGAGCAGGCGGGTGATGTCGGCCTCGCGCAATCGGCGCAGGGTGCGGGGTGCGTCGTGGCGCAGCGGGTCGCGCAGCAGGATCGCGCCGGCGAGCTGGGCGTCGACGGTGATCCAGGCGACGGCGGCGCCGTCCAGGGTGGCGCGGTTGTCGGCGGCCTTGGCCCATGCGGGCAGTGCCGTGTCGGAGTGCTTGCCGACGGTCACCGTCGTGCCGTCGACGCGTCCGGTGGCGCCGCGGCCGGGCTCCTCGGTGACCTCTTGGGCGGGCGGGAGGGTCAGGGCGCGGGCGTGGGCTTCGTCGGTGATGGCCTGGGCGAGGACGTGGGGGGAGTACTGGTCGACGGAGGCGGCCAGGGCCAGGACTTCGTTCGCGTCGCGGCCGGGGCGGCGGCGATGTCCAGGACGCGGGGGCGACCGGTGGTGAGGGTGCCGGTCTTGTCGAGCACGAGGGTGCGAGCGCGGCCGAGGGTCTCCAGGGCGGCGCCGTCGCGGATCACGACGCCCTGGCGGGCGGCGCGGGACAGCCCGGAGACGATCGCCACCGGTGCGGCGAGCAGCAGCGGGCAGGGAGTGGCGACCACCAGCACCGCCACCGCCCGCACGGCCGATCCGCTGACCAGCCAGGCCAGGCCGGCCGCCACGAGCGACAGCGGCAGGAACCAGGCCGCGTACCGGTCGGCGAGCCGGACGACGGGGGCGCTCTCGGCGTGTCGCTCTGCCGAGCAAGGCCTCCAGCGAACCGGTCCCGTTCGTCCAGATCCGGATCAAGAGGCGGTCGGCGCCCCGACCCGTGAGGACATGGACGGGGACCAGGCCCGCGACGCGCTCCGAGAGGTCCCGCAGTGGTCGCGCAGCCCGAGTACCTACCACAAGCCCGTTGCCGAGGCCGTCCAGGAACCGGCCTCGGACTGGATTCCCGGTATCCTGCCTGATCCAGCTGCAACGCGTCCCACTGCCGACGGTACAACCTGCCTCACGCTGGTCGACGAGCCGGCCAAGCCCACCGGGGACGCCGGCTCTCGGCTCACTGACGCGGGGCCGGAAACGCCTCGTACGACCGGCGTCCCGGAAGCGATCACTCCGCCGCGAAGGCGGTGGAGGCCTCTGTCCAGCGCGCCGCCACCCATGCAGGGCGCTGGTCCGACCCCGCGCCCGGCCACCGCCCTGGCACGCATGGCCTTCGCATGCCGCGAGGCTGGATCGCCTTCCTGCCACGGGAGATCGGGCGAAGGGACCACCCGCGCCTACAGCCTGCGACCCACGACCCGGTCACGACCCGGCCGCGACCCGCCTCGGCCCGGTAACCACCGGGGGCGGCCTCGCCGTCGAGCCGTTCGAGCGCAGAACGATGGCGCAGGCGCACACCCCGACCACGACGGAATCCAGCCGACGCCTCGGCATGGCGTCGGACCGGAAGGTAGTATCGGTTTCCGCGCTGACTGAATATCAAGTGCACGCTATTCATTGGAAATTGCTGTCGGGGGCGTCAGTCGACCCCTCAGGTGGGGGCGACGTGGGAAGTCGCGCCGAGCCCCACCCTCCGCACCGGAACCGACCACCGAAACCGGTAAGAACCCAGAAAGCGTCCATTGGTTACCATCGCACATTCCGAGCTCGACGTCTTTCCACTCTGCCTCGGCGGCAGCGTCTTCGGATGGACCGTCGACGAGCGGACATCCTTCCGCGTCCTCGATGCCTACGCCGCCGCGGGCGGGAACTTCATCGACACCGCCGACTCCTATTCCCAGTGGGCCCCCGGAAACACCGGCGGGGAGTCCGAGTCCATCCTCGGCAACTGGCTGGCCGCGCGCGGCCAGCGGGACCGTTTCGTCATCGCCACCAAGGTAGGCCGACTGAACGGACTGTCCGGTCTCACGGCGAAGGTCGTCCACCAGGCGGTAGAGGACTCCCTGCGCCGTCTGCGGACGGATCATATCGACCTCTACTACACGCACGCGGACGACCCGGAAACTCCCCTCGAAGAGACCCTCGCCGCACTCGACACGCTGATCACGGCAGGGAAGGTGCGCCATATCGGAGCCTCGAACATCAGCGGCCCCAGGCTGGCCGAATCCCTTGAGGTCTCGAAGCGTTCGGGGCTCGCCTCGTACGTGGCGGTCCAGCCTCCCTACAACCTCATGGAACGCGAGCCCTTCGAGAGTGGGATCGCCCCGGTCTGCGAGCGCGAGGGCGTCTCCTGCGTCCCGTACTTCGCCCTGGCGCAGGGATTCCTGACGGGCAAGTACCGCGAAGGCGCACCCGCCGTTCCCAGCGTCCGCAGCGACGCGGCACGACCGTACGGCGAAACGCCCCGCGGCCGCACGGTGCTCCGGACGCTGGACACGATCGCCGCCGAGCACGGCACCGCCCCCGCCGCGGTGGCCCTGGCCTGGCTGAGGGCGCAGCCCCATGTCGTCGCTCCGCTCGCCAGCAGCAGGACGCCCGAGCAGCTCGCCGAACTGACCCCGGGAGCGACCCTGGAACTCTCCCCGGCCGAGGTTCACTCGCTGGATCTCGCTTCACGGACCACCGCGGCGGACCACCGTGCGCATGTCGGCTGAAGGAGGAGGAGTCGCCGTGACCCTCACCCCCCACACCGCCCTGATCGGATTCGACGCCCTCAAGTCGTTCATCTCAGTAGCGCGCGATGAATACGAGGCCTGTACCCCGCAGGAACCACCCTCCTGTTTCGCCCTCCTGCTCGGCACCGTCGACGACGGTGTCGCGGCCATCACCTCGGTCCAGTTCGCGACCAACGTCCGTGCCACCGACCCGATGGCGCTCGAAGAGTTCTCGAGCTCCATAGAGCCGTGCTTCGGAAGCGCCTACCGAAACCCCCGCCGGGGATTCTGGTGCAGCTCGCAGGATCTGCTTCGTATTCACCGGCAGGCGGACCGTGACGGGGTCAAGATCCTGGGCTCCATCCATCTGCATCCCGACTGGCACCGGATCGGCCCACCCGAAGAGCGAGGGCTGCGAATAAGCGAGGAGCCGACACCGATGGACCGCTACATGTTCGACAACAGTCGGTACCCGGTGAACATGATCTGCTATCTGGAATCCGGCCCACAGGGGGTTTCCGCCGCACTCGCGGCATGGGGCCCTCCTCCTGAGGACGAGGTCGCGGCGCCATGCCCCCGCCTCCTTCTGAGGTTCAGCGCGTCCTGAGGAACGGCAGGCTCACCCCTCGCCACCGGCGGGACTCCGCCCCGGTCACGCTCGCGGATGTGACCGGGGCAGGGGCCGCCGGTCCACCCCTGGGTGAGTACCGCCGGGGCGGAGCCGTCGGGGCGGACGGCAGTGCTGTAGGCGGCGCTGGTGGGGGTTGAGGAACAGCCCGGTCGGCGTGGTCGCGGTGGCCTCGCGCCCGGCGACCGGCAGGGTGACCCGCTCGTCCCGGATGAACGTGTCGCCGAGCGTTTTGGTGGGCGGCCGTTGAGTTCGGCGCGCGGTGCGCGGGGCCGACAGCGGACGTCTCCACGGCGTGATCTCCGCGGAGACCTCCAGGTCCTCGAATGAGCCGGCACTCCCGACTTCTTCGAAAGCGTGTGTCAAGTCGCCGAATCCGCCCGCATCATCCTCCACTTGTCCCGCCCCCCGGCACCCGACACCACAGGCCCGGCCCAGCGGTGTCACACCGCCGCAGGAGAAGAATCAGAAAATGCGCCAGCAAACCCCCCATATCCCCCAGTGCCTCAACAAGAGCCTTCGCCAGAGGTGAACCTGATGGGGACCCGGCAGCGTGGATACGTCTGCAGGGCAACTGCAGAGTGGCCTTACGTTCACTCAGCCACCTGGTAACGAAAGGGAGACCCCAAGATGAAGATCCTGTTCGCCATCCGTGACGCGTCCTTCGCCAAGAAGAGCCTGAAGGCCAGCGCTTGGTACATCTG
>NZ_JBHVFE010000571.1:0-5096 GCF_042801945.1 Kitasatospora sp. NPDC057542 | reverse complement strand
TCGGCCGCGTCCGATGTGTATACGCCCCCGGCGCGGCCGCCCGCGCCGGGCCGAGGCGTGTCCACGCACCGTCAGGCGGCGCGCTGGCCGTGGAGGAGGACGGGCACGGAGCGGTTGGCGAGGGCCTCGGCGGCGCGGGCGGCCTGGGAGGGGGCCATGAAGGCCGGCAGGTCGAGGGCGGGGACGAAGCGGGCGCCGAGCAGGCCGCTCCTGTGCTGGGGCGGGACGGTGATCCGGGCGCTGTCGGGGACGGTGCCGCCGTCGAAGACGAGGTTGAGTCGTTCCAGGTAGCGGTCGGCCGGGGTGAAGTCGACGGCGATGATGTCGGTGAGACGGGCGATCAGCCCGGTGTCGGCGCGCAGGTGGCGGGCGGCGGCCAGGTGCGGCGGCTCGTTGGGGCGGGCGGAGCCGCCCGGCAGGATCATGCCGTCCATGTAGTCGGGGTCGACGAGGAGGACGTCGCCGCGTTGGTTGCGGACGAGGACGAGGCAGCCGAGCCGGCAGACGGGGGGCTTGGCGAGCAGGCGGGGGTCTTGCACGGGGAGTCCACTTTCTCGACGTGGCAGGGGGTTCAGTCGTCGTAGGTGAGGCGCTCGTAGCGCAGCCCCTTGCGCAGCAGGTCGACCATGCGCAGGAGGTCGAGCGGGCGGGCGGTGAGGTGGAGCAGGTAGCTGCACGTCAGGCGGCCGTCCGCCCAGTCGACTTCGAGGGTGGGGGGCTTGACGCCGCCGAGGGCGAGGACGGTGGTGAGGTCGTCCAGGACGTCGGCGGCCTGGCGGCGCTGCTCGGCGGTCGCGCGGGAGAGGGTGGAGGACATCTCACTTCTCCCCGGGCCGCTTGTGGACCTCGAAGGCCCGCCAGGCACTGTAGGCGTCCCCGAAGAAGACGAACGAGGCGAGCTCCCCGGTGGGTTGGCGCAGCCACTCGCCGGTCATCTCGTTGCGGACCCGGTAGCGGTCGGCCTCGGGGTCCCAGCGGACGCCGTAGCCGTGGAGGCGGGGGGCTTGGTCGTGGGCCATGGAACGGAACCCTCTGCGATCGGAGTTTCACTTTCTGTGCACATGGTGGCGCAAGGTCACCTAGCATCGGAAGCGGCCTGCTACTTGCCGAGGGGCCACACGGAAGTTGAGGGCTGCCATGAACAAGAAGAAGATTGACCCGGAGTCGAGCCCCTGGGCGCCCTTCGGAATCCAACTCCGCAACTCACGAGAGGCCAAGGGCCTCCTCCAGGAGGAGCTGGCCCCGCTCATCGGGTGCTCCCCCTCACACCTCTCCTATGTCGAACTTGCGCACCGGCCGCCGAGCCGCAAGCTCGCCGAACTCTCCGACATCGCACTCGACACGGGCGGCACCATGATGCTGATGTGGTATCAGCTGAAGAATGCCGCGATCTTGGAGGGCTTCCCGGAGTACTCCCGTTACGAGGCTCTTGCCGAAGAGATCAGGATCTTCGAGAACGACATCGTCAACGGGCTTCTCCAGACCCGGGCGTATGCCACCGCCATCCAGATGGGTTTCGTCAGGCAAGGCGGTTCGACCCTGAAACTGGCAGAGGAACGCATCGAATTCAGGCTCGCCCGGCAGCAAGTCCTGCAGCGGACTCCTCCCCCACTCCTCCACGTGGTGCTGGACGAGTGCTGCATCAGGCGGGTCGTCGGCGGGCGTGACGTCATGGTCGAACAACTGCTTCACCTTGAGCAGCTGTCCACTCGCCCCGAGGTGGTCATCCAGGTGGCCCCGTTCTCTCTGGGCGAGGACCGGCCGTTCACGCACATGGCGACCCTCCTTACCATGCCGAACCGCAAAGTTCTTGCTTATGGCGAGGTTGAGCAGCGCGGTTACATCGATCGCGATACCAAGTCGGTTGCCACGCTAGTCAAGAGCTACGATCGACTTGCGGTCGAGGCCCTTGGCCGGGCCGAATCGCTGGCTTTCATCCGTGCGGCAAGGAGGGACCTGGAGTGGATGTCGACCTGACCGAGGCTTCCTGGCGGAAGAGTTCGTACAGCGGCGCAAATGGGGGCCAGTGCATCGAGGTCGCCGACGGCTTCGCCGGCGTCATGCCCGTGCGCGACTCCAAGGACCCCTCCGGCCCGGCTCTCCTCTTCCCCGCCCCCGCCTGGCAGGCCTTCGTCACCGCCGTCCGCACCGGCGAGTTCGACGCCCGCTGACCGCAGCCACCGGCCCCGCCGCCCCACCCTGGGGCGGCGGGGCCAAGGTCTCTGTAGCTTCGCTTGTCGTAGCAGGTGGTTGATCGTGTTGCCCGGGCAGGCGGCCAGGCTGTCGGGCTTCTTGCGGGGCCGGCCCGGAACGGTCCGGGCAACCGGCCGTACGCATTCCTACAAGACGCTACTCCCCGCCCCGGACAGGATTGGCTTCCGAAGGACCCCTACAAGGAGGTTTCATGCTGAAACGCCTGATCGTGGGAGCCATGAAGAAGCGCCTGCTCGCGGTGCCGCTCGCCGTGGCGGCCGCCCTGGCGGTCTGCGTCGCTCCCGCCGCGTCCGCCGCCACCGGCGCAAGCAGCACCAGCGCCGCCCGCGCGGACTTCTCGGCGCAGGCCCGCAGCCTCGGGCTGAACAGTGCCCAGGCCAAGAGCCTGCAGACCCGGGCGGACGACTACCTCGCCAAGACACCCGGGGCGCGCCAGGTGGCCGTGAACAAGATCGCCCTGAACGGCGGTGAGTTGCTGCTCCCCCTGCCCGGGGAGGAACGGGCCCGCGACCTCGACGCCAACAGCCTGTCCTCGGGCTGCCCGTACACCTATGTGTGCGCGTACAGCGGCACGAACTTCACAGGCGAGGAGTTGCGCCTGTTCACCTGCAACTACCCGGTCCGCATCTATTGGTCCGGGACCGGATCGTGGATCAACAACCAGCGGTCCACCCTGTACGCCAAGTTCTACGACGTCAACGGCAACCTCGGCTGGACCTCCCCCGGCGGCTACAGCGAGGACCGCGCGGCCCCCTGGGGCTGGGTCTACTGGCTCAGCCCCTGCTAGAACCGCCGACCGCCGCCCCGACTGCGACGGCGGCGGCCTGAGCGGGAAGGCGGCCTCGCCGACTTCCCGCTCTTTCCTGCTGTTCGACAACGTCCCGAACCGTCCGCCACCCCCAGCCCGGCAGGCCTTCGTCACCGGCGGCACCGCGAACGAGAATTCACTTGTCCTGTGGCGGTGGTGGTGGATGCAATGTCCTCGCATGATCACGCAGGTGCGCTCACCGTGGCGAGGCGCGATGGGCGCGTACCACCGGGCGTTGCCGCTCGGCGATCCGTTTCCGGGCAGCCTGCGACCGAATCGTCACGCGGGAGACGCCAACGTATGAGTACGTCGCCATCGCCGTCCGCAGCGGAGCGGACGGACGGACCACCGGTGCGGATCGGCGCTCTCGTTCCGCTGACCCGGCCCGGCTGGGTCGAGGCGGGCCGGCACGTGCTCGCCGGGCTCGAACTGGCCGTTCGCGAAGTCAACGACACGGGTGGGATCGCAGGGCGACCACTCGAACTGGTGGTCCGGGACACCGCGGCCGATCCGCAGCGGGCCGCGGAGGCCGTGGACGAGCTGGCCCGCCTGGGCGTGGCCGCCCTGGCCGGGGAGTACCACAGCGTCGTCGCCCGGGCGGCTGCCGCCAGGGCCGACGCCCTCGGCCTGCCGTACCTCTGCACGTCGGCGGTGCTCGACGCGCTCACCGAACAGCCGAGCCCGTGGGTCGCGCGCCTGTGCCCGGCGCAGTCGCACAGCTGGCGGATCTACGCGGACTTCCTCCTCGGCGCGGGCCACAGCCGAATCGCCGTGGCAACCCAGCCGAGCGTCTACTGGGCAGCCGGGACCCGCATCCTGCGGGACTGCCTCGCCCCGCACGGCGGCACCGTCATCGAACTCGACACGGGCGAGCTCGACCCCACCGCCGTGTGCGACGAACTCGTGCGGCAGGGCGCGACAGCCCTCCTCCTGCTGGTCGGCGCCCCGGAGCCGGCGGCATCGATCGTCAGGTCCGTCCGCCGCGACCGGCGCCTCGCCGGGATCGTGATCGGCGCTCCGGCAGGGCAACCGGAGTTCGCCGAGTGGGCGGCCCTGCTGGGCGACGACGGCTCGGCGGTCCCGTTCCTGCGCTACCTGCCCGAGCGTCTCGGCCCACTCGGTGCGCGAGTCGGGACGGCCCTGCGCGAGCACTTGGGCGAAGCGCCCTCCTTCGTCGCCTTCGAGGGCTACGACACGGTCACCGTCCTCGCCGACGTGCTGCGTTCCCACGGCACGGACCGGGCGCGCATCGCCGAATCCTGGCCGCGCGTCGCCGTCGAGGGCACCCGCGGACGGATCCGGTTCTCCCGCACGCCGGACGGCAGCGTCTGGCAATGGGCCTGGCCGCCGGTCCAGGTCGTCGACCGGGATCCGGCGGCACCCGACCGCTTCCGGGTCCTCCACACCGGCTGAGAGCGCGCGCAAGGGCAGGCAGTCGGCCCTGCCGGCTTCCTGCCCGCGCCCGGTCCACCGGGCCGCACGCGTAAATCCGGTGCGCCCGTCGGATCGCCCCGGTAGCCTGCACCGCCATGGCATCGGAACTGGAACGCCCCCCACTCCAAGCGGACGAACGCACCGCGCTCATCGGCTGGTTGGACCTGCAACGGCAGATCCTGCGCTGGAAGTGCGAGGGGCTGGACGACCAGGACGCGCACCGCTCGGTCATCCCGACCTCGCCGACCATGACGATGGCCGGCCTCGTCTCGCACATGCGCTGGACCGAACACCTCTGGCTGGAGGTGCTGTTCCTCGGCGGCGACGAGAAGCAGAACCCGGCGTTCGACGAGTCGGACGAGGACGCCGACTGGCACACCGGCGGCCGCCCCCTCGCCGAGCTGCTCGCGGAGTACGAGGCCCAGTGCGCCCGCAGCAACGAGATCGTCGCGGCGGCCTCCCTGGACGACGTCGGCCGCCACCCCGGCTTCCGCAGCGGCGGCGCCAACCTCCGCTGGATGCTGATCCACCTCATCGAGGAGACGGGCCGCCACGCAGGGCACGCCGACATCGTCCGGGAGCTCCTCGACGGCTCGAAGGGCTACTACTAGCTGCGGTCGACTGCCCGGGACTCAAGTCC
>NZ_JBHVFE010000570.1:0-5101 GCF_042801945.1 Kitasatospora sp. NPDC057542 | reverse complement strand
GGGCACAGCCGTCGTCTCGGTGGGGCTCAGCCGTTGCCGGCTCGGTGGTTTCAGTCGTTGCCGTTCTCCGAGGACGGCAGCTGGGCCTGGATCTGGCTCATCACCGTGCTGTCGGCCAGGGTGGTGGTGTCGCCGACCTCGCGGCCCTCGGCGATGTCGCGCAGCAGGCGGCGCATGATCTTGCCGGAGCGGGTCTTCGGCAGCTCGCCGACCACCTTGATCTGCTTCGGCTTGGCGATCGGGCCGAGCGTACGGCCGACGTGCGCCCGCAGCTCCTCGACCAGCTCGGGGCTCTCGGTGATGCCGCCGCGCAGGATCACGAAGGCGACGATGGCCTGGCCGGTGGTGGCGTCGGTCGCGCCCACCACGGCGGACTCGGCCACGGACGGGTGGCCGACCAGGGCCGACTCGACCTCGGTGGTGGAGATGTTGTGGCCCGAGACGAGCATGACGTCGTCCACCCGGCCGAGCAGCCAGATGTCCCCGTCCTCGTCCTTCTTGGCGCCGTCACCGGCGAAGTAGCGGCCCTCGAAGCGCGACCAGTAGGTGTCGACGTAACGCTGGTCGTCGCCCCAGATGGTGCGGAGCATGGACGGCCACGGCTCGGTGAGCACCAGGTAGCCGCCGGAGCCGTTCGGCACCTCGACGGCGTTGTCGTCCACCACGGTGGCCGCGATGCCCGGCAGGGCGCGCTGGGCCGAGCCCGGCTTGGTCTCGGTGACGCCCGGCAGCGGGCTGATCATGATGGCGCCGGTCTCGGTCTGCCACCAGGTGTCCACGATCGGGGCCTTGCCGGCGCCGATGTGCTCGCGGTACCAGATCCAGGCCTCGGGGTTGATCGGCTCGCCGACGCTGCCCAGCACCCGCAGCGAGGACAGGTCGAACTTCGCGGGGATGTCGTCGCCCCACTTCATGAAGGTGCGGATCGCGGTCGGCGCGGTGTAGAGGATGGTCACGCCGTACTTCTGGACGATCTCCCAGAACCGGCCCTGGTGCGGGGTGTCCGGGGTGCCTTCGTAGATGACCTGGGTGGCGCCGTTGGAGAGCGGGCCGTAGACGATGTACGAGTGGCCGGTGACCCAGCCGATGTCGGCGGTGCACCAGTAGACGTCGGTCTCCGGCTTGAGGTCGAAGACCGCGTGGTGGGTGTAGCTGACCTGGGTGAGGTAGCCGCCCGAGGTGTGCAGGATGCCCTTGGGCTTACCGGTGGTGCCCGAGGTGTAGAGGATGAACAGCGGGTGCTCGGCGTCGTGCGCCTCGGGGGTGTGCTCGGTGGACTGGCGCGCGGTGATCTCGTGCCACCAGACGTCGCGGCCCTCGGTCCACGGGATGTCCTGCCCGGTGCGGCGGACCACCAGGACGTGCTCGACGCCGTCGGCCTTGGTGAGCGCCTCGTCGATGGCCGGCTTGAGGGCGGAGGGCTTGCCGCGGCGGTAGCCGCCGTCGGCGGTGATAACGAGCTTGGCCTGGGCGTCCTGGATGCGGGAGGCGACGGCGTCGGAGGAGAAGCCGCCGAAGACCACCGAGTGGGTGGCGCCGATCCGGGCGCAGGCGAGCATCGCGACGACCGCCTCGGCGATCATCGGCAGGTAGACGGCGACCCGGTCGCCCTTGCGGACACCGAGCTCCAGCAGCGCGTTGGCGGCCTGCGAGACCTCGTCCTTGAGCTGGGCGTAGGTGATCGAGCGGCCGTCGCCGGGCTCGCCCTCGAAGTGGATGGCGACCCGGTCGCCCAGGCCGTTCTCCACGTGGCGGTCGACGCAGTTGTACGCGACATTGAGCTTGCCGTCGGCGAACCACTTGGCGAAGGGAGGGTTGGACCAGTCGAGGGTCTCGGTCGGCTCGACGGCCCAGGTGAGGCGACGGGCCTGCTCGGCCCAGAAGCCCAGACGGTCCTCGGAGGCCTGCGCGTACGCGGCCGCGGTGACGTTGGCGGCTGCGGCGAGCTCTGCCGGCGGGGCGAAGCGCCGCTCCTCCTTGAGCAGGTTGGCCAGGCTCTCGTTGCTCAACGCGCACTCCTCATCGAGTCATGATCGGGGGCGATCCCGTGCGTGGGGATTGTCCCGTGTGTCCCAGCGCACAGCTCACCAGGCGAACGGGGCAGTTGACAAGAGGCTCCTGGGAATTGGTGTAGACCTTTGACCGGCAGTCGTCCTGCCTCGCGCACGCTCCGCCGCGGAGGACCGCAAGACCGTGCGAAGGTCGGTGGGCCCGTGCCCCGGCCCGACCGGCGGGGACACGGGCCCGGCTCTCAGGCGGCCAGCCCGGGGCCCTCCTCGCCGCCCTCGACCGGAACGCGATCATCCACATTCACCCGTTCGGCCGATGCTGTGTTCGGTCGGACATCGGGGCCGGTTCCGATGGGACCCTCGGCGTGGCGTGCGGTTCCGGTCGTGGGCTTCCCGGTGCGGGCCTCGACCGGGCTGAACGTTCCGGCGGCCCGGTCCAGGACGTAGGCCTGGGCCGTCGCGAAGTCGAAGTACATCCCGACCAGCCGCAGGGTGCCCTCCTCGACCCGGCGTTCCACCGCCGGGTTCGCCATCAACTGGTCCAGCTGCTGGACCACGTTGGTGATACAGAGCTGCTCCACGACGTCCACCGCGGGCCGGGCGGCGAACTCCGCCGGGACCCGCCGGAGCCGGTCCAGCGAGCCGCGGCCGTTGCGCAGCCAGCGGGCCAGCGGGGTCGGCGGCCCGGGATGCTCGTGCACGCCGTCGAGCAGGGCCTTCATCGCGCCGCAGCCGGAGTGGCCGCAGACCGTGATCGAGCGCACCTCCAGCACCTCGACCGCGTACTGCACCGCGGCGGCCACCGAGTCGTCCGCCGCTCCGGGTTCGTGCGGGGCCGGCACCAGGTTGCCCACGTTGCGCACGGTGAACAGGTCGCCCGGACCGCTGTTGGTGATCATGCTGGTGACCATCCGGGAGTCCGCGCAGGTCAGGAAGAGCTGGGAGGGCGTCTGTCCCTCCCGTGCCAGCCGGGCGAGCTCCGGCCGGATCAGCGGGGCGGTGTGCAGCTGGAACACCCGGACGCCGTCCAGCAGCCGGTCGTGCGGGTCCTCCTGCTGCTCGATGCAGTGGTGGCCGACCCAGGGCGTCCATGCCCGGCAGCGGTGCGGGCCCGGTGAACTGCCCGCGCGCACGGTGCCGTCCGGGTCGAGCACCTCGTCGTCCTGTCGTCGCGTCACCATCGAGACCCGGCCACCCGCGTTCTGGTGCCCTGCCCGCCAGGTGTGCAGCGTCTCGTACGCGGCGTGGTCCAGGAAGGAACCGTCGTGGATCACGGTGACCTCGGCCCCGGCCGGGATGCCGGCCAGTGCCCGGCTGAGCCGGGGCACGGTGGTGAAGGTGAGCGGGCCGTGCGTCTGGACGGTGACCGTGCCGTCGGGGCCGGTCCCGACATCCACGTGGGCGCGGGTCAGCCGGTAGAGGGCGAGCAGTACGGCGGTGCCGGAGCCGATCGCGACGCCCCACAGCACGCCGCCGGCCACCACGCCGAGCACGGTGACCAGGTAGACGGGGAACTCGCGGTGCCGGTGCACCTTGCGGATGTGCGCGAAGCTCACCATCTGCAGTCCGACCACCAGCACCAGGGCGGCGAGCGCGGCCAGCGGGATCCGGCGCAGCCCGCCGGTCAGCGCCAGTGCGGCGGTCAGCACCCAGACGCCGTGCAGCACCGAGGCCCACCTGGTCCGGCCGCCGGCCCGCACGTTGGCGGTGCTGCGGACCGCGCCCCCGGCGACCGGCAGCCCGCCGACCAGGCCGCTCACCAGGTTGGCGAGGCCCTGGCCGCGCAGTTCGCGGTCGAGGTCGCCGGTGCGGCGGGACATCCGGTCGATCGCGACGGCGGACAGCAGCGACTCCACGCTGGCGACGGCGGTGACGGTGAGGACGGCGGCGAGCAGCCCGAGGGCCGGGCCGTGCGGCAGCGCGGGCAGGAGCGCCTGCGGCCGCCAGGCGGGCAGTTCGATGTGGGCGAGCCGCAGGTCCAGGGCGAACGCGAGGGCGGTGGCCAGCGCGACACCGGCCAGCGGGCCGGGCACCTTGGCCAGCCGGGCGCCGAACTCACCCGCGCGGCCCGGCAGTCGGCCGAGCCGGGGCCAGCCGACCAGGACGGCCACGGTCACCGCGCCGGCCAGCAGCGCGGGTGGGTGCGGGCCGGCCAACTGCCCCGGCAGGGCGAGGACGTCGGCGATCGCGGAGCTCTGCGGCGAGCTGCCGAGGACGACGTGCAGCTGCGCGATGGCGATGGTGATTCCGACTCCGGCCAGCATGCCGTGCACGATCGCGGGCGAGACGGCGAGTGCGGTGCGGGCCACCCGGCGTGCGCCGAGCAGGAGTTGGAGCAGGCCGGCGGCGACGGTGATGGCGCAGGTGGCCTGCCAGCCGTACTGGGCGATCAGTCCGGCGGTGACCATCGTCAGCGCCGCCGAGGGGCCGCTGACCTGGAGAGGTGTACCGCCGAACAGCCCGACCACGATCCCGCCCACGGCCGCGGCGGCCAGACCGGCGGTGAGTGGGGCGCCGGTGGCGAGAGCGATGCCGAGGGAGAACGGCACGGCGATCAGGGAGACCACGAGGGACGCGGAGAGGTCGTGCGCCCACCGGGCCCGGGGGCCCGGGCCCGGCGGCGCGTGGTCGGTGGCGTCGGAGGCGGTGGGGGCGCTGGAGATGTCGAGGGTCATGGTCTTCCCGTCTGTCCGGGGGAACGAACGCAGTCAGGTCCGGCGGTGAATCCGGGGTGGGGCTCCGGGGCGGATCGGCTGTCGTGGGTCGCGACGGTGTGGCGGGATGGCGTGGGCGCGGCGGGGGAGTGCGGGTGTCACCGGCCGGCGTTGACCATCAGGCCCGCCAGGGCTCCGGGCGAGGTGCGGGACGTCTCACCGGGGGCCGCCGAGCGAACCATCAAGACTCGGTAAACCGAGAGTAATGAAAGCTTTGCACAGCGTGGTTCCGGGAGGGAAGCGGAAAACTCCCTGATTCACCCCATTGGGTGGTGGTCGAACCGTCTGGAATCTGCTGGTCGCAGCGGCCGAGGCGGGGCTGACGGCCGGGGGTCGGAACGCCGAACGGGCCGCGGCCTCCCCGGGGTGGGGGAGGCC
>NZ_JBHVFE010000569.1:0-5126 GCF_042801945.1 Kitasatospora sp. NPDC057542 | reverse complement strand
TGGGCGCGGACGAAGGCCCGGACGCGCTGGACCAGCGCCCGGCGCCGGCTCTCCGGCGGTACGGCGTCCTCGGCGTCGAGGTGGTGGGCGAGCAGAGCCGACACCAGGTCGAGGGCGGCGGCGCCCAGCCGGGGCGCGTCGCCGGCCCGGTAGGCGCCGGGGTCGGCGGCGATGCCGACGAGCAGTTGGACGAGCAGGGCGCCCACGCCTTCGCCCCCGGGCATCCGGTGGGCGATCAGGTCGGCCACCTTGTCCGGTGGCAGGGGCACCGCCTGCCGGGGGACGGTCAGCCAGGTCCCGTGGATCTGCCGGCGCGGATCGTCGGTGCTCACCTGGAGGGCGATGGGTCGGATGCTGTCGTACATCACCAGGTCCCGAGGGCGCCACTCGCCGTGGCCGTCGGACCTGGCCGCGGGGCCGGCGCCGGGGAACGGGAGCGAGAGGAGGTAGAACTCCGGGTCGGACGAGCGGATCAGGCGCGCCGGCCGGCGTACGGTGATCGACGGGCTCTCCATGTTCCAGAGCTGTAGCTCACCGAGCGTCAGGATGCGCAGGTCCGCCCGGAAGTCGACGGCGTTTCCCGTGCTGGCCTCGAACGGAGCGCTCCTCTCGGCGAGTCGGTGCCGCCAGTATTCGAGGCGGTCCGGCGGTGCCACGTCCTCGGTCCGGTACACCGTCTCGTCCAGCATGCCCGCCCTCCCCGACTCGTGCTTCTGGTACGGACATTGTCACAGTGCGGACGGCCTTGGTTCAGGACGAATCCCGGGGCACCCGGTGCTGCCACTCCCGGGCGAACACCACCGAGCCCGCCTCCAGTGCCCGCAGCTGCACGACGCTGATGAAGTGCTCGGCGTCGCAGCGCAGTTGGGTGCGGGTCTGGACGGTGACGTCCCAGCCGATGTCGGGCCGCTCCAGCCGGACGGTGTGGTCGGTGCGGGCCTGGGCGCTGAGCGGGGCGTCGGTGAGCACGCGGTAGGCGGTGACGGTGTGTTCGTTCAGAACCAGGCCGTCGGGGTGGGTGCGGGTGCCGTCGGTCGCGGGGGAGAGCTCGGTGCGCCACTCGCGGCGGCCGATGTCGTGCACGGTGAGGTGCTCGGGGCGGGCGGTGAGCGGCTCGGTGAGGTGGACGTCGAGCTGGTCGGGCAGCACCGGGGACTCGAAGGTGACGGGCGGGGCGCCGATGTCGGCGGCGAGGTGGCGCACCGGCAGGCTCAGCGTGGAGCGGGACGGGTCGACGCCGTACCCGGTGTCCTCCGCGGGGGGCCACACCCAGGGCCAGTAGACCGAGGAGAGGGCGAGCCGCAGCCGGTGCCCGGCCGGGACGGTGGTCGCGCAGGCGGCCAGCTCGACCTCGGCCTCCGGCCCTTCGGTGACCAGGACGCCCCGGGTGACCAGCTGCGAGGTACCGTCCGGGCCGACCGCGCACAGCCGCACCGCCACCTGGACGGGCACCCCGTCCTCGCGCAGCCGCAGCCGCAGCCGTACGGTCGGGGCGCCGAGCAGCTCGACCGGTTCGGGCAGCGGCTGGGAGTCGAAGCAGACCGAGCGGCCGTCCTCCTCGCGCTGGTCCGGCGGCTGGTCGGCGGGGCGGCCGTGCGGGACGTAGGCACCGGAGTTGAGGCCGGTGTGCTGCGGGGAGCGGACCCGGACGTACCGGTCGTCGGAGGCGGTGCCGGCGGTGCTCAGCGGCCCGTCCAGGCCGTAGTGGATCTCGCGGACGTCGGGGGAGGGCCAGGCCTCGTCGCCGGTCCAGCGGGTGCCGAGCCAACTGCGCAGGGCGGGTTCCTTGAGGGCGCTGGTGTCGGCGCCGCGCAGCCAGTGGTCCCACCAGCGCAGGGTGTCGGGCAGGGCGGCCTCGGGCAGGCCGTGCGGCCAGGGGCCGATCAGGGCGCGCGCGGTGGGGGACTCGGCGAGCAGCCGCAGCACGAAGGAGCAGGACGGGTCGCCCCAGCCGGCCACCGCGAGGGTGGGCACGGACACCGGGACGGTGCTCTCGCCGGCCGCGAGCCAGTCCTCGACGGGCGGCCGCAGTGACTCCAGCCGGTCCAGCCAGGCGGCCCGCCAGGCGTCGCCGACGTGCCGCGGGTCCGGCGGCAGGGCGGCGTCGGCGATCAGGGCGGTGAGCCGGGTGTGCAGGTCGGCGGCGAGCACGGCCCTGCCGAGCCGGTGGCCGCCCTCGGGGCAGGCGGTGACCACGGCGCCGACGGTGTCGGGGGTCCGGGCGGCGAGCCGCAGTGCGGTGGTGCCGGCCGCGCCGACGCCGAGCAGGCCGAGCCGGCCGTTGCACCAGGGGCGGCGGGCGAGCCAGTCGACCGCGGCGGCGCCGTCGGCCAGCTCCTGTGCGCCGCCGGGCTCGCCGGGGGTGCCGTCGGAGTTGCCGTGCCCGCGGGTGTCGACCCGGACGGCGGTGTAGCCGTGGCCCGCGTACCAGGGGTGGCGGCGGGCGTCCTCGGCGGCCGTCCGGTCGGTGAGGCGGCCGCCGGAGTACTCCAGCAGCGCGGGGCCGGGCCCGCCGCCGACCGGCCGCCAGAGCCGGGCGGCCAGCCGCGTGCCGTCGGGCAGCGGGATCCGCAGGTCCTCGCGGGTGGTGTGGAAGGGGTAGGACGGCATGGCCGCTCCCATCGGTCCCGGGCCGGTGAGCACCGGCGGGCCCGCGGCGCGCTCGTACGGACCGGGGGGCCGCTCCGTACGAGCGCGCCGCGGGTGCCGGTATTCCGACAGTAGGGGAGGGAGCGGCCCATTTCCTGGTGAGATGAGGGGGGCCTGGCGAGGGCGCCCCGGCGGTCAGGCCTTGCTCAGCCAGGCGGTGGCGTTGAGGGCGAGGGCGGCGTCGGTGCCCGCCGGGTCGTCCCAGCCGTTGTACAGGGTGTTGCCGGACTGGCCGGTGCCGTCGTCGACCGGGGAGCTGTCGCCCCAGATCGCGACCCGGCCGGAGCCGAAGGTGCTGGTGACGAAGAACGCGCCGGTGTTGCCGCTGTAGCCGGTCCGGTAGACCAGGCCCTTGACGTTCGGGTTGTCGGCGGGCTTGAGGGTGAAGGTGGTGCCGTTGCGCAGGATCGAGCCGGTGACGGTGCCGAAGGGGCCGTGCAGCACCGGGTCGGTCGGGGCGTCGACCGCGCGCGGGTTGTCGGTGGTGATGTTGAGCAGGTCGACCGAGAAGCCGAAGGGGTCGTTGTTGTTCACCCCGTTGCTGGTCAGCAGGTCGTTGATGATCTTCGGGGAGTCACAGCCGTCGTTGTTGCGGTCGCTGTTGACGTGGTCGGAGATCAGGAAGAGCCCGCCGCCGTTCTGGACGAACTTCATGATCGCGGTCTTCTCGCTCGTGCTGAACCGGATGTTGGGCTCCGGGATCACGAAGGTGTCGAAGTTGGCGAGGTCGAGTGCGGCACCGGTGCCGTAGCTGATGGTGGAGCCGGCCGGGAGGGTCTTCAGGCTGTACTGGCCGGTCTTCTGGAGGGCTACGCCCCAGGCGGACAGGGCGCCGGTCCAGCTCTTCTCGGTGGTGGGGTTGGCGTTCTGGGCCAGCGGGTCGGGCTGGCTGGTGCTGATGATCCAGTCGGCGTTGCCCGCGGTCTCGGCCTTGCTGTTGTCGAACAGCACCCGGTGCGGGGTGGCGCTGACCGCGGCGGCCTTGGCGGTGGTGGCGGGAGCGGCGGTGGCGGCGGGGGCGGTGAGACCGCCCGCGAGCAGCGCCGCACCGGCCAGGGTCGCGGCGGTTCGGATACGGATCGTCATGTGCCGTTCCTCCGTGGGGAGTTGATGGATCGGCGCCCGAGTTTTCGCGCGTAGAGCGAGAGTATCCGCGCGTAGAACGCGCAGTGAAAGCCCTCCGAGGTTACGAAGGCTTGTACGGGTCGTGACGATCTTCGGTGGCGGGGGGAGGTGAATCCGTAATTGCGCATGACTTGCAACTGCGTGCGTCAAGGCGGAAAGATGGCCCAGCTTCGACCGCCCGACCGAAAGGACACGACGATGACCGCCCCCCGCTGGCGCGACCGGCTCACCCGTGAGGAGTGGATCCGCCTGGCCGGAATGGGCGGCTTCATCCTCGCGCTGCACGTCATCGGCTGGTTCACCCTGCTCGCGCTGGTCGAGCCCGAGCACTACGACGTCGGCGGCCAGGTGTTCGGCGCGGGCATGGGTCTGACCGCCTACACCCTCGGGATGCGGCACGCCTTCGACGCGGACCACATCGCCGCCATCGACAACACCACCCGCAAGCTGATGGGCCAGGGCAAGCGGCCGCTGTCGGTCGGCTTCTGGTTCTCGCTCGGGCACTCCTCGATCGTCTTCGGCCTCTGCGCGCTGCTGGCCCTCGGCATCCGCTCGCTGGCCGGCCAGGTGGAGTCCGACGACTCGACGCTGCACGAGCTGACCGGCCTGATCGGCGTCACCGTCTCCGGCACCTTCCTGCTGCTGCTCGGCCTGATCAACCTGGGCGCCTTCAACGGCATCCTCAAGGTCTTCCGCCGGATGCGCGAGGGCGAGTACGACGAGGCGGAGCTGGAGCGTCAGCTGGAGCGGCGCGGGCTGATGAACCGCATCCTCGGCAGGGTCACCAGGGCCGTCACCAAGCCCTGGCACATGTACCCGGTGGGCCTGCTGTTCGGGCTGGGCTTCGACACCGCCACCGAGGTGTCCCTGCTGGTGCTGGCGGGCGGCGCGGCGGCCTTCTCGCTGCCCTGGTACGCGCTGCTCACGCTGCCGATCCTGTTCGCGGCCGGGATGAGCCTGCTGGACACCATCGACGGCTCGTTCATGAACTTCGCGTACGAGTGGGCCTTCTCCAAGCCGGTCCGCAAGATCTACTACAACCTGACCGTCACCGGGCTGTCGGTGCTGGTCGCGCTGGTGATCGGCTCGATCGAGCTGATCGGCCTGCTCGGCGAGAAGCTGGACATCACCAGTGGTCCGGTCGCCTGGATCGGCGAGCTGGACCTCAACTTCGTCGGCTACGCCATCGTCGGGCTGTTCGTGCTCACCTGGGCGGCGGCGATCGCCTACTGGAAACTCGGCAACGTCGAGGAGAAGTGGTCGGCCGGGTTGGCCTCCGCCTCCGCCTCCGCCTCGGGCGACTCCGAGTAGGACGCGCACGCAGCCGTGGGGCCGGTGACCGGGGTCTGGTC
>NZ_JBHVFE010000568.1:0-5126 GCF_042801945.1 Kitasatospora sp. NPDC057542 | reverse complement strand
CGGCCAGGCCGTGCAGGTAGGCGGCCGCCGACGCGGCGTCCAGCGGCGCGAGGCCCGCCGCCAGCAGGGAGCCGGCCAGCCCGGCCAGGACGTCGCCGCTGCCGGCGGTGGCCAGCCAGGAGGTGCCGGTGGGGTTCACCCGGACGGCCCCGCCCGGGTCGGCGACCACCGTGGTGGAGCCCTTCAGCAGCACCGTCGCGCGGTAGCCGGCCGCCAGCCGGCGGGCGGTGGCCAGCCGGGCGGAGGCCAGGTCGTCGGCGGCCGGCGGCGTGCCGCCCTCGGCGCCCGCGAGCAGCCGGGCGGCCTCGCCGGTGTGCGGGGTGAGCAGGGTGGGTGCGGTGCGGCCGGCCAGCGCGTCCGGGCCGAGCCGGCCCAGCTCGGTCAGCCCGTCCGCGTCCACCAGCACCGGGACGTCGCTCGCCAGCGCCTCGGTCAGCGTCTGCCGCGCCCCCTCGCCGCCGCCCGGCCCGACCACCCAGGCCTGCACCCGCCCGGCCCCGGCCGGCCCGCCCTCGGTGACCAGCGCCTCCGGGAAGCGCCGGACCACCTCCTCGGCGGCGGTGCCCACGTACCGGACGGCGCCCGCGCCGCCGTGCAGTGCCCCGGCCACCGCCAGCAGCGCCGCCCCCGGGTAGGTCGCCGAACCGGCCGCCACCCCGACCACGCCGCGCCGGTACTTGTCGCTCTCCGCGCCCGGCACCGGCAGCAGCGCCGCCACGTCCGCGTGCTGGAGCGCCGTCACCTCCGCGGCGGGCAGCTCCAGTCCGATGCCGACCAGCTGCACGGCGCCCGCGTACTCGGCCCCCGGGTCCACCAGCAGCCCGGGCTTGTAGGTGCCGAAGCAGACCGTGACGTCCGCGCGCAGGGCCGCACCCGGCACCTCGCCGGTGTCGGCGTCCACCCCGCTCGGCAGGTCCACCGCCACCACGATCCCGGACCGCCGGGCCTGCGCGTACGGCCGGGCCTCCGGGCGCAGCCCGCCCCGGCCGCCGATGCCGACGATGCCGTCCAGCACCAGGTCCGCACGCGAGAAGTCGGCCAGGCCGACTTCCTGCTCCACCGCCACCCGCCCACGGGCGGCCCGCAGCGCGGCCAGCCCGCCCGGGTGCGCCTTCTCCGGCGTCAGCAGCACCGCCGTCACCCGCGCCCCGCGCCGGGCCAGCGCGGCCCCGGCGTACAGGGCGTCACCCCCGTTGTCCCCGCTGCCCGCGAGCACCGTCACCCGGCTGCCGTACACCCTCCCCCGGCGCCGGGTCAGCAGCCGGGCGCAGGTCGCCGCCAGTCCGGCGGCCGCCCGCTGCATCAACGTTCCCTCCGGCAGCCGTGCCATCAGCTCGCCCTCGGCGGCCCGGACGGCTTCCACCCGGTGTGCATGACGCATGGCAGGGGCTCCTTCAGCAGTCGACGTACCGCCGACGCTAACCCGCGCCGCCGCCCCACGGGAGCCGGGCCTGCGGCACACTTTCGAGTGACAACCACTTCGATCCCCCACCGGCTTGAGTCCGTGCACCTACCTTGCGGCTCGGTACGAACCAGCAGGAGGGAGAAGGGCCATGGTCGCCATGCCGGCAGTCGAGCACCCGCTGGGCGAGGACAGCCTCCTCCAGGCGTTTCTGGAGCTGGACACCCCGCTGGGAAGCAAGGCCGAATTCATCGAAGGGGAGATCGTCGTGACACCGCCACCGGATGGACAACACGAGGGCGCGGTCTCGAAACTCGCCAAGCAGTTCTTTCGGAACGCCGCGATCGATTTGGACATCGCAGGGGTCAAGGGCCTGATCACCCCCAGAGGCCGGTTCATCCCCGACGGCACCGTCGTTCCGGCCGACCACTTCGACCATCTGGATTCCTGGGCCCCGGCGGACGACGTCCTCCTCGTCTTCGAGGTCACCTCGACCAATCCACACAAGGACCGCGAGCCCAAGCGAAGGGGATACGCCGCCGCCGGCATCCCGTGCTACCTACTGATCGACCGCAGCGACGGCACGGTCACGCTGTTCACCAACCCTGAGGACGGGGACTACATCACCCAGAGCAAGGTCGAGTTCGGCAAGACGATCGACCTGCCCACTCCGTTCTCCTTCACGCTCGACACGGCGCCCCTGCGGTAGGACGCAGCCACCGCAGGGGCGCCGTTGCCGACGAGCGCGGACTACTCGACGGTGACCGACTTCGCCAGGTTGCGCGGCTGGTCGACCTCGTGGCCCTTGGCCGTGGCCAGCTCGCAGGCGAAGACCTGGAGCGGGACGGTGGAGACCAGCGGCTGGAGCAGCACCGGGGTGACCGGGATGCGGATCAGGTGGTCGGCGTACGGCACGACCGCCTCGTCGCCCTCCTCGGCGATCACGATCGTGCGGGCGCCGCGGGCCCGGATCTCCTGGATGTTGGAGACGATCTTGTCGTGCAGGATCGACCGCCCGCGCGGCGAGGGCACGACCACCACGACCGGCAGCCCCTCCTCGATCAGCGCGATCGGGCCGTGCTTGAGCTCGCCCGCCGCGAAGCCCTCGGCGTGCATGTACGCCAGCTCCTTGAGCTTGAGCGCGCCCTCCAGGGCCACCGGGAAGCCGACGTGGCGGCCGAGGAACAGCACCGAGCGGGCGTCGGCCAGCGAGCGGGCCAGCTCGCGCACCGGCTCCATGGTCTCCAGGACCTGCTCGACCTGCTTCGGCGCGTCGCCGAGCTCCTTGATGACGGCGAAGATCTCGTCGCCCCACTTGGTGCCGCGCACCTGGCCCAGGTACAGGGCGACCAGGTAGCAGGCGACCAGCTGGGTCAGGAACGCCTTGGTGGAGGCGACCGCGACCTCCGGGCCGGCGTGGGTGTACAGCACCGCGTCCGACTCGCGCGGGATGGTGGAGCCGTTGGTGTTGCAGATCGCCAGCACCTTGGCACCCTGCTCACGGGCGTGCCGCAGGGCCATCAGGGTGTCCATGGTCTCGCCGGACTGCGAGATCGCGATGACCAGCGTGCCCGGGCCCATGATCGGGTCGCGGTAGCGGAACTCGGAGGCGACCTCGACCTCGCAGGGGATGCGGGTCCAGTGCTCGATCGCGTACTTGGCGATCATGCCGGCGTGGAAGGCCGTGCCGCAGGCCACGATGACGACCTTGTCGACCGAGCGCAGGTCGGCGTCGGAGATCCGCAGCTCGTCCAGGGTCAGCCGGCCGTCGGTGCCGATCCGGCCGAGCAGGGTGTCGGCGACCGCCTTCGGCTGCTCGGCGATCTCCTTGAGCATGAAGTAGTCGTAGCCGCCCTTCTCGGCGGCGGAGGCGTCCCAGTCGACGTGGTACTCGCGCACGTCGGCGGGGGTGCCGTCGAAGTTGGTGACGGTCACGCCCTCCCGGCGCAGCTCGACCACCTGGTCCTGGCCCAGCTCGATCGCCTCACGGGTGTGGGCGATGAAGGCGGCGACGTCCGAGGCGAGGAAGTTCTCGCCCTCGCCGCGGCCGACCACCAGCGGCGAGTTGCGGCGGGCACCGACCACCACGTCCGGCGCGTCCGCGTGCACGGCGACGAGGGTGAAGGCGCCCTCCAGCCGACGGCAGACCACCCGCATGGCCTCGGCGAGGTCGCCCGTGTAGGCCTCGCCCAGCAGGTGGGCGACAACCTCGGTGTCGGTCTCGGACCGGAGGGTGTGGCCGCGCTCGGCGATCTCGGCGCGCAGCTGGGCGAAGTTCTCGATGATGCCGTTGTGCACCACGGCCACCCGCTGGTGGTCGTCCAGGTGGGGGTGGGCGTTGGCGTCCGTCGGGCCGCCGTGGGTGGCCCAGCGGGTGTGGCCGATGCCGGTGGTGCCGCCGGGCAGAGGGGTCTCGGCGAGCGACTTCTCCAGGTTGGCGAGCTTGCCCGCCCGCTTGTCGGTGGCCAGGGTCCACTGCCCCTCGGAGTCCTGGACCTGCACTGCGACGCCGGCCGAGTCGTAACCCCGGTACTCCAGGCGCTGCAGGCCGGCGATTACTACGTCGAGGGCTGACTGAGCGCCCACATATCCAACAATTCCGCACATGCGTGCCAGCATAAGGGCGGTTCCGCGACCGCATTCCCGCCGCGCGGGAACGCTGCGTGACCGACACCACAGCCACCGTGAACGCCGCCACGGCTCACAATGGAGCATGTGCTGACCGAACTCTGTACGCGGGGCGCCGCCATGCCCGGCCCGTCACCGTCCCCCTACGTGGACCTCAGCCGGGCCGAGTGGAGCGCGCTGCGCGAGCGTACGCCGCTGCCGCTGAGCGCCGAGGAGGTGGAACGGCTGCGCGGCCTCGGTACCGCCCTCGACCTGGACGAGGTCCGCGACGTCTACCTGCCACTGTCGCGCCTGCTGAACCTGTACATCCACGCCACGCACGAGCTGCGCGGCACGCTGGGCACCTTCCTGGACACCCCGGACACCGAGCGCACCCGCACCCCGTTCATCATCGGCGTGGCCGGCTCCGTCGCCGTCGGCAAGTCCACCACCGCCCGCCTGCTCCAGGCGCTGCTCGCCCGCTGGCCCGAGCACCCGCGGGTCGAACTGGTCACCACCGACGGCTTCCTGCTGCCCAACGCGGAACTGCGCCGCCGCGGCCTGATGGCCCGCAAGGGCTTCCCCGAGTCGTACGACCGCCGGGCGCTGATGCGCTTCGTCGCGGACGTGAAGGCGGGCAAGGAGCGGGTCAGCGCGCCGGTCTACTCGCACCTGGTGTACGACATCGTGCCGGACGAGCGGCTGACCGTGGAGCGCCCGGACATCCTGATCGTCGAGGGCCTGAACGTGCTCCAGCCGGCCCTGCCCGGCACCGACGGCCGCACCCGCCTCGCGGTGGCCGACTACTTCGACTTCTCGATCTACGTCGACGCCCGGACCGACGACATCGAGCACTGGTACCTGGACCGCTTCCGCAAGCTGCGGCAGACCGCCTTCCAGGACCCGAACTCCTACTTCCGCCGCTTCACCGAGGTGCCGGAGGAGGAGGCGATGGAGTACGGCCGGCAGGTCTGGCGCACCATCAACAAGCCCAACCTGCTGGAGAACGTGCTGCCGACCCGCGGCCGGGCCACCCTGGTCCTCCAGAAGGGCCCGGACCACAAGGTCCGCCGGGCGCTGCTGCGCAAGCTCTGAGCGCACGTCGAAGGGCCCCCGC
>NZ_JBHVFE010000567.1:0-5139 GCF_042801945.1 Kitasatospora sp. NPDC057542 | reverse complement strand
GCGCCCTCCCCTCCGGGGGCGCCGGCCGTCGGCGTCCGCGGGGCGCGTCAGCGGGTCCAGGACCTCTCGTCCGCGCCGAGCACGCCGAACTGCTTGAGCAGACCGGCGAGCCCGCCCACCGCCTGGACCGACGGGATCCCCGCCGCGGTGCCGTTGGCGCAGAGCCGGACGCCCTTCTCGACCCGGCACACCGGGGTGCCGCCGTTCGGCCGGCCGTCCGCGAACACCCCGAAGCCGTCCGGCTGGATCGTGACGCTCAGCCATTTGCCTTCGACGGTGTACGACAGGATGGCGCTCCACGGCGGCTCGGAGTCCTTGGTGGGCCGGTGGATCTCGGCGTTCCGCAGCCTGAGGTCGGCGGGCACGCCGGCCGGCCGCACCGGGAACGGGACGTCCCGGCTGCCGAACTCGACGCCGGCCGCGACCCGGAGCAGGTCGTCCTGGATCTTCGCCCCGTACCAGACGGTGGCGCGCAGTTCGGCCCAGCGGCCGGAGGCGGTCATCCAGCGCAGGCCGGTGGTGGTCCCCGACTCGTCGGTGACCAGCCAGCGGGCCTCCCGGCCGGCGACCGCGGGCGCGGTGGCGGTGTGCGTACCGGGGGCGGGGGACTCGCCGGGGTCGCGCAGCAGTTCGAGCTTCAGGTCGGGGACCGCATTGAGGACGGCCGTCGTGGTGGCCGCGGTGACGACGGACCGGCCGTCGCTGTTCGCGTAGCCGACGGCCGGACGGGCCAGCCACTCCGGCAGCCAGCCGAAGCGGGCCTCGGTGCTCAGTGGACCGGTGGCGGCCGTCGGCGCCGGCGTGGCGGTCGGGGACGGCGCGAGCGAGGACGGGGCGGTGGGCGCGGGGCGGGCCGGTACGGGCGGTCCGCCGGACGGGCGCAGCAGCAGTACGCCCGCCAGGACGGCGGCGGTCGACCCGGCCACCACGCCGATCAGGGCCTGCCGGCGGCGGCGCAGCCGGCCTCGCCCGCGGGCGATCACCGCCGAGGTGTCGAGTGCGGCGGGCGGCGCAGGGGCCTCGGCGAGGGCGCTCAGCCGGGCGGTCAGATCACGCTGCTCGTGCGACCTCATGACGTCCTCTCGGCGGTGGTGGGGCGGGTGGCGAGCGTCGTCCGGAGGGTGGCGAGAGCCCGTGAGGTCTGGCTCTTCACGTTGCCCGAAGAACAGCTCATCGCGTCGGCGGTCTGATCGACCGTGAGGTCGCAGTAGTACCGGAGCACCACGGTGGCCCGCTGCTTGGGCGGCAGCGCGGCCAGCGCCTCGCGCAGGTCGAGCCGGGCGTCGAGGTCGGCTGCCACCGCCGCGACGTCCACCGGCGCCGCCGTCCGCGAGGTCCGCCGCCACCAGGGCGAGCGCTGCTCGGCGAGGAAGGTGTTGACCAGCACCCTGCGGGCGTAGCCGTCCAGGTTCTCGACCCGGCCGGCCCGTGACCAGTTCACGTACAGCTTGGTCGCGCACTCCTGCACCAGGTCGTCGGCCCGGTGCCAGTCCCCGCACAGCAGATAGGCGACCTTGCGCAGCCAGCCGCTCCGGGAGGCCACGTACTCCGTGAACTCCACGTCGCGCGTCTGCTTCGCCATCCGCACCCCCTCTCGTCGTGGCGGCGACGCCTTGCCGCGCCGTCCGCCGCTCTAATGCGGGCACCGGTCGGAAGGTTGCATGGGGAGTGCGCACGTAGGCTTTCCGGCATGCCCAACGGCCGGTACTCGCTCCACACAGCCACGACTCCCTTTGGCCACGACCACGTCCTGCTCGGTGAGGAGCGCTTCAGCTGCGCCCCCGGGGCGGCCGGGTGGCGGTACGTCTCCAAGACCTACGCGCCGGACGGCCGGGTGCTCGGCAGCACCGACCTCACGCTGGACTCGCGCGCCCGGCCGCTGCGGATGGAGCTGCGGGCCGGCGGCTGGCAGGTGCGCGGCGGGGCGGTGGACGGGGTGGCCTGGGTCCGTACCGACGCGGCCGACCCGGGCGGCGAGCACGCGGCCGAGGGCCACGACCGGGCGCACGCCTTCACCGGCCGCTCGCCCGGCTTCCTGGTCGCCACCGCCCGGCTGCTGCGGCTGCGGGAGGGGGCGAGCGCGCGGGTGCGGCTGGTGGCCTTCACCGAGCCGGTGCTGGCGCCGCGCACCCTCGACCAGGGGTGGCTGCTGGAGGGCGTCGACACGCACCCGACGGATTCCGGGCCGCTGCTGGTCGAGCGCTACCAGGTGGCGGACCTGGAGACGGGGGAGCAGCAGGTCGTGCACCTGGCCGGGGACGTGGTGCTGGCGGCGGAGGGGATCGAGCTGGAGGAGCTGGAGTCGCCGCCGAACGCCTGGCGGGTGGGGGCGGAGGAGGAGTAGCGGGCCCCGTACGGCCGTGGCGGCCCGCCTCAGGCGGGCGGGGCGAAGCCGGTGTCGGCCGCGGGCTTGTCGGCGGGGGACTTGGCGAGGGACGGAGCCGCCGGGGCGGCGGGTGCAGTGGGTGCGGCCGGTGCGGCGGGCTGCACGGGCACCGGCGGTGCGGCGGGTGCGCCGGCCGGCGCCGCGGGCTGTGCCGGCAGACCGAGGACCCGGACGGGCCGTCCGTCGGCCGGGCCCGCCGGCGCCGCAGGGAGCGGACCGGAGGCCGGACGGGGAGCGGGCACCTGGGCGGGGGCCGGCTGGGCAGGTACCGGCCCGGCCGTCCGCAGCTGCTCCTGGGCCCGCATCCACTCCCGCCGCTGGCGCTCGGTGAGCACCGCGCCCAGGTACGCCGACGGGTGCAGCCCCGGCGCGATCGGGTGGCCGATCAGGGCGGACAGGTCCTCGGCCAGCCGGGAGGACATCCGGTGCATCACCGCCGGGTCCAACTGGCCGATCCGGCCCAGAACCTGGCGGATGGCCAGCCAGAGCGGCTCCGGCACGGCGGACAGGTCCATCGCGACCAGCTCGTGGCCCATCGCCTGCAACAGGTGCGGGTGCACCGGCGGCAGCGGGGAGGCGGAGCCGCCCGCCCCCGGGGTGCGCTCGCGGACGACCACCGTCCCGGCGAAGATGTCGCCGAGCCGCTTGCCCTCCGAGTGCACCGCCGAGGTGATCACGGCCGGGGCACCGGTCAGCACGATCATCTCGAAGAAGCCGACCAGCCCGCGTACCAGCGAGTGCCGGAACCGCACCGGCCCGCCGTCGGTGCGCACCACCCGCAGGCCGAGCGCGGCCTTGCCGAGCGAGCGGCCGCGGGTGAGGGTCTCGACCATCACGGGCACGGCCACCAGGAAGAACACCGTCAGGCCGATCGTCGTGGCGGCCAGCGCCGCGTTGTCGATGCTGATCAGGGCGAGGCTCAGCAGCAGCGTGAACACCAGCAGGGCGGCGAACTCCACCAGCAGGTCGATCACGATCGCCAGTGCCCTGCTCGGAAGCTTCGCCGTCTGGAGGCCGAGAACGACCGCCTCACCCGTCACCAGGTCGCTCAAGACACCTGTCCGTTCACGTTCTTGGAGCCCGTACGGCTCGCCCATGAAGATTCGCTCCTGGGAGCGCGACAGTGCCGGGGGAGGGAATCACCCCGGATCGGCTCCCCGTGACCCGCTCTCCGCAGTCTGATCCGCAGCCGCAAACATACGGGGCCCGGTGGGCGCACGGGAAGTGAGATCCCGACGGCCGCGGTGGCGGCCGCTGCTGGCATGCTGGGCCGCACGTGTCCACCCGGACCCGCCCGCCCGCGCATGCACGTCCGCGCCCGCCGCCGATCATGGAGCCGCCGAAATGGACCTGGACGTCTTCGTCGCCACCCACCAGGGGGAGTGGGCCCGGCTGGACGCCCTCGCCCGCCGGCGCCGGCTCAACGGAGAGGAGGCCGACGAGCTGGTCACGCTCTACCAGCGCGCCACCGGCCACCTCGCCAAGGTCCAGGCCGCCGCGCCGGACCCGGCCCTGGTGAGCCGGCTGACCGGACTGGTCTCCCGTGCCCGCAGCGCGGTGACCGGCGCCCGGACCAACGGCTGGCAGGACGTCGCCCGCTACTACACGGTGAGTTTCCCGGCCGCGCTCTACCGCGCGCGCCGCTGGTGGGTACCGGTGGCGATCGTCTCGATGGCGGCCACCGCACTGCTCGCGTGGTGGATGGCCACCCACCCCGAGGTCCGCAACAGCCTGGTCGCGCCCGAGCACCTCCAGGAGCTGACCCGCCCCGGGGGCCAGTACGAGGCCTACTACTCGGACCGGCCGGCCAGCTCCTTCGCGGCCCAGGTCTGGACGAACAACGCCTGGATCGCCGTGCAGTGCCTGCTGTTCGGGATCGCGCTGGGCATTCCGGTGCTCTACGTGATGTGGACCAACGTGGTCAACCTCGGCATCGGCGTCGGACTGATGGCCTCAGCCGGGCGCCTCGACGTCTTCCTCGGCCTGCTCATTCCGCATGGCCTGCTGGAGCTGACCGCGGTCTTCGTGGCAGGCGGTCTCGGTCTGCGCCTCGGCTGGACCGTCATCGACCCCGGCCCGCGCACCCGCTCGGTGGCACTGGCGGAACAGGGCCGAGCGATCATCGGAATGTCGATCGGCCTGGCGACGGTACTGGCGGTCTCCGGTGTCCTCGAAGCCTTCGTGACCCCGTCCGGCCTGCCGACCTGGGCCCGTATCTCCGTCGGCGTGCTGGCCGAGGTGGCCTTCCTCCTCTACGCCCTGGTGCTGGGCCGGAGGGCCGCCGAGGACGGAGAGTCCGGCGACCTGGATGCGGCCGACCGGGCGGACCTCCAGCCCGTCGCAGCCTGAGCCGGCGTGATCAACAGGTGTCTGACCTGCTACTCTTCTACCCGTCCTGGCCAAACCATTGACGTGGTGAGGGTGGGCTAGTAGGTTTGAACGGTTGGGACTGACTGGACAACGGTCGGACCCGGGCGTTAGTGTCTACGACACCGCCGAATCGAGGCGAGCGCATTTCACGAATGTGCGCCCTCCGACGAAGCAAATCCCGCGGACTGAACACCCCGAAGCCTTTGATAGGCTCCTGGACGAAGTTCGCAGGAAATCCCGCCAGTGGGAATCGGATGAATGAAACTCCGGAAAACGGAGCGGAAAACGTCTGATAAGCTGGAAACACGAAAGAACGAAGCCCGGAGGGCCCGCTGGAAGGCGGTCCGAAGGAAGCGTCCGTTCCTTGAGAACTCAACAGCGTG
>NZ_JBHVFE010000566.1:681-5142 GCF_042801945.1 Kitasatospora sp. NPDC057542 | reverse complement strand
GCCCTGCCGTCAGCTCGGACCTCCTCGGGCCCGGACCGGTCAGACGCCGTACTCGTCCAGCGGCGGGCAGGAGCAGACCAGGTTGCGGTCGCCGTACGCGCCGTCGATCCGGCTCACCGGCGGCCAGTACTTGTCCGCCGGGTTGACGCCCGCCGGGAAGACCGCCTCCTGCCGCGAGTAGCCGTGCGCCCAGTCGCCGGCCAGCGTGGCGGCGGTGTGCGGGGCGTTGCGCAGCGGGTTGTCGTCGGCCGCCCACTCGCCCGAGCCGACCTTGTCGATCTCGGCCCGGATGGTGATCATCGCGTCGCAGAACCGGTCGATCTCGTGCAGGTCCTCGGACTCGGTCGGCTCGATCATCAGCGTGCCGGCCACCGGGAAGGACATCGTCGGCGCGTGGAAGCCGTAGTCGATCAGGCGCTTGGCGATGTCGTCCACCGTCACGCCCGTCTCCTTGGTCAGCGGGCGCAGGTCGATGATGCACTCGTGCGCGACCAGCCCGCCCGGACCGGTGTAGAGCACCGGGAAGTGCGGCGCCAGGCGCTTGGCGATGTAGTTGGCGTTCAGCACCGCGACCTGGGTCGCGTGCTTGAGGCCCTCGCCGCCCATCAGCCGGACGTACGCCCAGGAGATCGGCAGGATGGCCGCCGAGCCCCACGGCGCGGCCGAGATCGGGCCCACGCCGGTGGCCGGGCCGGCCTCCGCCTGGAGCGGGTGGTTCGGCAGGTACGGCGCCAGGTGGGCGCGCACCGCGACCGGGCCGACGCCCGGGCCGCCACCGCCGTGCGGGATGCAGAAGGTCTTGTGCAGGTTCAGGTGCGAGACGTCCGCGCCGAACTTGCCCGGCTTGGCGAGGCCGACCAGGGCGTTCAGGTTGGCGCCGTCCACGTACACCTGGCCGCCGGCCTCGTGCACCAGGGCGCAGATGTCGGTGATCTGGGTCTCGTACACGCCGTGGGTGGACGGGTAGGTGACCATCAGCACGGCGAGGTTGTCGCGGTGCTTCTCGATCTTGGCCTTCAGGTCGTCGACGTCCACGTCGCCGTCGACCAGGGTCTTCACCACGACCACGCGCATGCCGGCCATCACCGCGGAGGCCGCGTTGGTGCCGTGCGCCGAGGACGGGATCAGGCAGACGTCACGCTGGGTGTCCCCGTTGGCGTGGTGGTAGGCGCGCACGGCGAGCAGACCGGCCAGCTCGCCCTGCGAACCGGCGTTCGGCTGGATCGACACGGCGTCGTAGCCGGTCACCTCGACCAGCTGCTGCTCCAGCTGGCGGATCAGGGTCAGGAAGCCCTGGGCCTGGTCGATCGGCGCGAAGGGGTGCAGCTGGCCGAACTCCGGCCAGGTCACCGCCTCCATCTCGGTGGTGGCGTTGAGCTTCATGGTGCAGGAGCCCAGCGGGATCATGCCGCGGTCCAGCGCGTAGTCCCGGTCCGACAGGCGGCGCAGGTAACGCAGCATGGCGGTCTCCGAGCGGTGGCTGTGGAAGACCGGGTGGGTCAGGTACTCGTCCTCGCGCAGCAGCGCGGCGGGCAGCGCCTCGGCGGCCTCGGCGACCTCGACGGCGGGGACGCCGAACGCGGCCCAGACGCCGGCCAGGTGCTCGCGGGTGGTGGTCTCGTCGGTGGAGACGGAGATCCGGTCCGCGCCGTCCTGGTGGACGTTGATGCCGTTGGCACGGGCGGCGGCGGCGATCTCGGCGGCGCGGCCCGGGACGACGGCGGTGACGGTGTCGAAGAACTCGCCGTGCAGCAGCTCGACGCCACCGGCCCGCAGGCCCTCGGCGAGGGCGGCGGCGTAACGGTGGGTGCGGCGGGCGATGTCGGCCAGGCCGTCCGGGCCGTGGTAGACGGCGTACATCGAGGCCATCACGGCGAGCAGCACCTGGGCGGTGCAGATGTTGCTGGTGGCCTTCTCGCGGCGGATGTGCTGCTCGCGGGTCTGCAGCGCCAGGCGGTAGGCGCGGTTGCCGTCCACGTCGACGGAGACGCCGACCAGGCGGCCGGGCAGCGAGCGGGCGTACTCGGCGCGCACCGACAGGTAGCCGGCGTGCGGGCCGCCGAAGCCCATCGGCACGCCGAAGCGCTGCGAGGTGCCGCAGGCGATGTCGGCGCCCAGCGAGCCCGGGGACTTGAGCAGGGTCAGCGCGAGCAGGTCGGCGGCGACGGCGACGATCGCGCCCAGGCCGTGCGCCTGCTCGATCACCGGGGCGAGGTCGCGGACCACGCCGGTGGCACCCGGGTACTGGAGCAGCACGCCGAAGACACCGCGCTCGGCGATCTCGGCCGGGATGCCCTCGGACAGGTCGGCGACGACGACCTCGACGCCGGTCGGCACGGCGCGGGTGTTGATCACCGCGATGGTCTGCGGCAGGGTCTCGGCGTCGATCAGGAAGACGCCGCCCTTGACCTTGGTGACGCGGCGGGCCAGCGCCATCGCCTCGGCGGCCGCGGTGCCCTCGTCCAGCAGCGACGAGCCGGAGGTCGACAGGCCGGTCAGGTCGGAGACCAGGGTCTGGAAGTTGAGCAGCGCCTCCAGGCGGCCCTGCGAGATCTCCGGCTGGTACGGGGTGTAGGCGGTGTACCAGGCCGGGTTCTCCATGACGTTGCGCAGGATCACCGGCGGGGTGAAGGTGCCGTAGTAGCCCAGGCCGATCATCGGCTGGAGCACCTGGTTGCGGCCGGCCAGCTCGCGCAGCTCGGCGAGGACCTGGGCCTCGGTCCGGCCCGCGGGCAGGTCCAGGGCGGTGATGGAGCGGATCGCCTCGGGCACCGCGGTGGCGGCGAGTTCGTCCAGCGAGCCGTAGCCGACGGACGCCAGCATCTTCTCCTGTGCGGGGGCGTCGGGGCCGATGTGGCGGTTCTCGAAGGGGCTGGCCAGCTCAAGCTCGGTGAGGGTCGGGGCGCCGGTGGGGCGTCCCGCGTTCGGCTGGGCGTTCATGGTGGTCGAGGCCTCCTGGTCACGGACCGGCGGGGGTACGCACGCCGGCCGGCCTCACCGCTGCGGACAGCGGACCAGCCTGGGCGGGCGAACCCGACAGGCCTCCCCCTCTGTCATCGGGACCTGAGAGCTTCACCCGCACGGGGCGCTGTGGGCGCTCCGCCGGCTTGCACCGTCGGTGAGGGTGGTGATCGCCGGCTCCCGTGCCGACGCCCCTGCCCTGCTTTCCAGAGTGACCTACCCCACACGGTACGGATGCCTGAGAGATTCCGGGGAGGAGTTGCTCCTTCGGCGCTCCGACCAGCGGTTTTCGCAGTCGGAGACTCTCCCGAGCGGGCTCTGCGGTCGCCGCCCAGGGTACCAGCGGGAGGCGCCCCGATCACGGGTGCGTCAGGTCACTCGGGGTCTACGCGCGTCCCCCGGACGGTCCAGTGCACAGCCCGTCCGGCGCACCCCGGTCGCATCCGTCCGATTCATGGCTTTTGGTGTGAAGTGGTGGACGGAACGGGCGCTCCGGCCGCCCTCCTGCGGGAGCTCCGCAGGCTCAGCGCACGGGAGGAAAGAGTGCAGACCGACATCGACCCGCGGGACCTCATCGGTCACAAGGCCGTCGACCGCAACGGAGACAAGATCGGCACGGTCGACGAGGTCTACCTGGACGACGCCACCGGCCGGCCCGAGTGGGCCGCGGTCCGGACCGGCATCTTCGGCCGGGACGCCTTCGTCCCGCTGACCACGAGCGAGTTCTCCGGCGACGAACTCCGGGTGCCGTACGACAAGTCACTGGTGAAGGAGTCGCCGGACTTCGGCGTCGGCCAACACCTGTCCCCCGCACAGGAGCTCCAGCTCTACCGCTACTACGGGCTCGACACCCCGGCGGCCGGCCGCCCGAACGGAGATGACGTGAGCCACTCCGAACAACCCGACCTCGACTTCGGCACCACCGCGGCCGCCGCCCCGACGACCGCGGCGGCCCCGGCCAAGGCGCTCACCTTCCACACCCCCGAGCGCTCCCCCGAGCCTGCCCCGGCCAGAACCCCCACTGCCCCTGCACCCACAACCGCCGACACACCCAGGACCACCCCGGAGGCCGACATGCGGAACCTCGGCACCCCCACGGCCGCCACCGCGTTCCCGGCGCGCGCACCCTTCTCTGCCCCCGCCGACGCACCCACCACACCCGCCACACCCGCCACACCTGCCATGGGACCGAGGCCGCAGCCCTTCTCCACCCCCGCCGACGCACCCACCACACCCGCCATGGAACCGAGGCCGCAGCCCTTCTCCACCGACGCACCCGTCACACCCGCCGCATCCACCACACCCGCCATGGAACCGAAGCCGCAGCCCTTCTCCACCGACGCACCCACCACACCCGCCACACCCACCATGGAACCGAAGCCGCAGCCCTTCTCCACCCCCGCCGACGCACCCACCACACCCGCCACACCCACCATGGAACCGAAGCCGCAGCCCTTCTCCACCCCCGCCGACGCACCCACCACACCCGCCACACCCACG
>NZ_JBHVFE010000566.1:0-584 GCF_042801945.1 Kitasatospora sp. NPDC057542 | reverse complement strand
ACGATGGGACGGAAGCCGCAGTCGCAGCCCATCTCCGCGCCCGCCAACGCCCGCGCGGCGACCACCGCCACCACAAGGGCCGGCGCCGCCCCCAGCAGCCCGGTAGAGATCACCTGCCGCGAGGAGCGGCTGGAGATCATCACCGAGTGGCACACCCTCGGCACCGCGAAGCTGCGCAAGTACGTGACGACCGAACAGGTCGAGCGCCGCGTCCCGGTGGTCCGCGAGCGCGTCCGGGTCGAGCGGACGCCGGTCAGCGACGCCGAGCGCGCCACGCTCACCGAGAAGGAGATCGCCGAGGCCGTCGAAGAGGTCACCCTCCGCGAGGAACGCGCGGTGGTCCGCAAGCACCTCACCCCCATCGAGCGGGTCCGCCTGGTCGTCGAGCGGTACACCACCGAGGAGGTGATCCGGGACGAACTCCGCCGCGAGCACGTCGAGGTCCACGACACCACCGCCGCCCAGACCCCTGCCCCGTCGTCGCCGACCCCGCCGACCGGATCGACCCCGCCCGCCACCCCGCCCCGCCCCGCCCCGCTGCGGCCGCTCGTCTGACAGCACCCACGACCAGGGCCCCGGACACC
>NZ_JBHVFE010000565.1:0-5166 GCF_042801945.1 Kitasatospora sp. NPDC057542 | reverse complement strand
CGGTGCTGCGGATCCGGCCCCTCGCCGAACGCACGAGGCGTTCGGCGAGAGGCCGAGGTGTTACCCGAAGGAGGCCGGTCAGACGCTCACGCCCGGGCCGGCGGCGGTCGGCGCGGTGGTGCTGCCGGCCTTCGCGCCGAGGATGCGTTCGATCTTGGCGACGGCAGTGCGGTACTGCTCGGAGGCCGTCTGCTCGGAGGCGGTCTGCTCGGAGGTGCCCAGGCGTTCGAAGTAGCCGAAGGCCATGGCCACGTTGCCGAAGCGCTCGATGCCGATGTAGGCGCTGAGCCGGACGCCGGCCAGGGTGCCGTCGAGGTGGACGGCGGGGGCCTCCTTGCGGTCGCCGAGGGTGACCGGGGTGACGGTGAAGGTCACGGTGTCCTCGGGGCCGGCGTTGAAGGTGATGCTGTGGCAGGTCCGCAGAGCGTCGACGGCGGTGTCGAAGTCGGCGGCGAGCCGGTCGGGCACCTCGGCCGCGAGGACCTGGGTGACCACCGGGTTGCCGCCCGGGCCGTCGAGTGCGACCGCGGCGCGCTGGACGTCCGTGCCGGTCTGGGCGGCGTGCATGTTGATCAGGGCGCTGAGTGCGGCGCAGCCGGTCACCGGGATCGGGCCCTCGCCGGTGCTCGGGCTCTGCGTCACCGGGATCTCGGTGTGGCCGGGGCCGAGGTCGGCCGCGGTCAGCAGGGCCGACGTCAGCTGGTCGGCGGAGGGCAGGTCCTGGGCTGGTACGGCCGACGTCAGCCGGCCGGCGGAGGGCAGGTCCTGGGCTGGTACGGCAGACGCCGGCAGGGCCGTCGGGCCCAGGGCGACCGCCACGGCGGCGGCTGCGGCGGTGAGGGCGTGGATGGGCCTGGGAAGAGACATGAGGGGCCCCCGGTCGAGAGTTCGGGCAGGGACAGCCACCAGTGTCCCACCGGGGGCGGGGTGCGGCGCGCGGGCGGGGATCTCCGCAGGTCAGGAGCCGTGCGCAGGGCCGGTGGAGGGCAGGGTTTCGAGGGTCTCGGCGAGCCACTGCACCCAGAAGGCCTCCAGCCCGATGCCGGCCCTCAGCACCGCGTGCTGGAGCCGGTTCTCGCCGTCCGCCCGCTCGGCCGGGAAGTCGCGCCGCTCGATCTCCCGGTAGTCGGCCAACTGCTCCCGGTGCAGGGCCAGATGGCGCTCCAGCTCGGCCGCCAGCCCGTCCGTGCCGACCACCGCGGCCGCCCGCAGCCGCAGCAGCAGCGGTTCCCGGACGGCGCGCGGCGCGGCGCCCTCGGCGGTCCAGCGGGCCAGTTCGGCGCGGCCCTCCGGCAGGACCTCGTACTCCTTCTTCTGCCCGCGCACCGGCCCCTCCGGCTGGAGGGCCCGGATCTGTCCGGAGGCCTCCAGCCGGCCCAGTTCGCGGTAGATCTGCTGGTGGGTGGCGGGCCAGAAGAAGCCGATCGACCTGTCGAACCGCCTGGTCAGCTCCAGCCCCGAGGACGGCTTCTCCAACAGGGCGGTGAGGATGGCGTGCGGCAGCGACATGCCGTCGATCGTACGGGGACCGCCGCGGGCGACGGGCCGGGCTCAGCCCCGGGCGGGCGCGGCGGCGTGCCGGGCGAGCACGGCGCGCAGCCGGCCGGGGTCGGCGGTGCCGCGTTTGGGCAGGACGGTCAGGCAGGAGTTGTTCTTGTCACCGCTCGGCAGGACGACTGATGCACGGGGCCTCAGATGGCCGCGGCCAGCTCGGTGCCCTGCTTGATGGCGCGCTTGGCGTCCAGTTCGGCGGCCGCGTCGGCGCCGCCGATCAGGTGCACCGTCAGGCCGCGCTCGCGCAGCGCCTCGTGCAGGTCGCGGCGCGGCTCCTGGCCGGTACAGAGCACGACGGTGTCCACGGGCAGCAGTCGGCGCTCGCCGTCCACGGTGATGTGCAGGCCGGCGTCGTCGATCAGGTCGTACGTGACGCCGGGGACCATCACCACGCCGCGGTGCTTGAGCTCGGTGCGGTGGATCCAGCCGGTGGTCTTGCCGAGGCCGGCACCGACCTTGCCGGTCCTGCGCTGGAGCAGGTGCACGCTGCGCGGGGGCTTCGGCCGCTCCGGGACGCGCAGGCCGCCGCGCTCTCGGTACTCCGGGTCGATGCCCCACTTGGCCTGGAACACGGGCGGGTTGAGGCTTGCGGCGTCGCCCGGGTCGGTGAGGAACTCGGCCACGTCGAAGCCGATCCCGCCCGCGCCGAGGATGGCGACCCGTTCGCCGACCGGCGCGCCGTCGCGCAGCACGTCGAGGTAGCCGAGCACGCTGGGGTGGTCGATTCCCGGGATGTCGGCGGGGGTTCGCGGGGTGACGCCGGTGGCGAGGACGATCTCGTCGTGGCCCTGCTCGGCCAGCTGCTCGGCGGTGACGGTCGCGCCGAGCCGCAACGTGACGGCCAACTCGGCCAGCCGGGTGCGGAAGTAGCGCAGCGTCTCGTCGAACTCCTCCTTGCCGGGGATGCGCCGGGCGATGTTCAGCTGCCCGCCGATCGCCTCGGCGGCGTCGTACAGGGTGACGTCGTGGCCGCGCTCGGCGGCGGAGACGGCGAACGCGAGGCCGGCCGGGCCCGCCCCGACGACGCCGATCCGCTTGCGCAACTGGGTCGCACCGAGGACGAGTTCGGTCTCGTGGCAGGCGCGCGGGTTGACCAGGCAGGAGGTGATCCGGAGGCTGAAGGTGTGGTCGAGGCAGGCCTGGTTGCAGCCGATGCAGGTGTTGATGGCCTCGGCGCGGCCGTCCCGCGCCTTGGCGACGAAGTCGGCGTCGGCGAGCAGCGGCCGGGCCATCGAGACCAGGTCGGCGCTGCCCTCGGCGAGCAACTGCTCGGCGATCTCGGGGGTGTTGATGCGGTTGGTGGCGACCAGCGGGATGCCGACCTTTCCCATCACCTTCTTCGTCACCCAGGCGAAGGCGCCGCGCGGCACCGAGGTGGCGATGGTGGGGATGCGGGCCTCGTGCCAGCCGATGCCGCTGTTGATGATGGTCGCCCCGGCGGCCTCGACGGCCTGGGCGAGCTGCACGACCTCGTCCAGGGTGGAGCCGCCTGGCACCAGGTCGAGCATGGAGAGGCGGTAGACGATGACGAAGTCCTCGCCGACCCGCTCGCGGACCCGGCGGACGATCTCCACCGGGAAGCGCATCCGCCGCTCGTACGCACCGCCCCACTCGTCCTCGCGGTGGTTGGTCGCGGCGACGATGAACTCGTTGATCAGGTAGCCCTCGGAGCCCATGATCTCGACGCCGTCGTACCCGGCGCGGCGGGCGAGTTCGGCGCAGCGGGCGAAGTCCTCGATGGTCTGCTCGACCTGCTCGGCGGTGAGCTCGTTGGGCACGAAGGGGCTGATCGGGGCCTGGACCGGGCTGGGAGCGACCAGGTCGCGGTGGTAGGCGTAGCGGCCGAAGTGCAGGATCTGGAGGGCGATCCGCCCGCCGGCGGCGTGCACCGCGTCGGTGACCACCCGGTGCCTGTCGGCCTCCTCCTCGGTGGTCAGCATCGCGCCGCCCTCCCAGGGGCGCCCGGCCTCGTTGGGGGCGATGCCGCCGGTGACGATCAGGCCGACGCCGCCGCGGGCCCGCTCGGCGTAGAAGGCGGCCATCCGCTCGTAGCCGCCGGGAGCCTCCTCCAGACCGACGTGCATCGAGCCCATGATCACGCGGTTGGGCAGGGTGGTGAAGCCGAGGTCGAGCGGGCTGAGCAGGTGCGGGTAGCGGCTGCTGCCGGGGTGGGCGCTCATCGACGTCTCCTGGGGCGCGGTCCGGGGGCGGTTGTTACCGCAGAGTAGGGGACGTGCGGCCGGGTATGCAACTAGTTGCATAAGGAGCGGGGGCCTCCGGCCGGGGCTTCTCCGGATGGGCGAGAACCCTGCGCCCGGGCCCGGCCGTCGGCGTATCGTCGTGCCCCGGACAACGCGTGCTCGGGAGAGGAGCGACCGTGCGGGGTGGCTCGGTGGCCGTGGTCGGGGGCAGCATCGCCGGGAGCGCGTTCGCCGGTGCCGCCGCCCGGCTCGGCGCGGAACGGGTGGTCGTGCTGGAACGCAGCCCCGGCCGGCTGGAGGACCGCGGCGTGGGGCTGTGCACCCACGACGACCGCTTCGACGAACTGGTCCGGGCCGGACACCTCGACGCGGACACCCGCCGCCACCGCCTCACCGTCCGCCGCTGGGTCACCCGGAGCGCGGCCGGCAAGGGGGACGGACCGGACGGCTGCGGGCGACTGCTCTGGGCCCAGCCCTTCCCGTTCCACTCGCACCACTGGGGCGTGCTCTGGCAGGCGCTGCGCGAACGGGCGCCCGGGCAGGTCGAGTTCCGGCTGGGCACCACCGTGACGGCCGTCGGCAACGGGCAGGGCGGCGCCTGGACCGAGCAGGCCGGCGGCGGCCGCGAGGCGTACGACCTGGTGATCGGCGCCGACGGCTACCGCTCGGTGGTCCGCGCCGCCGTCTGCCCGCAGGCCGGGCCCGAGTACGCCGGGTACGTGTGCTGGCGCGGCAGCTACGACGCCGCCCTGCTGGCCGAGCTGCCCGGCGGTGCGGCGCCCTGGCCGCAGGAGCAGTGCATCACCGCCTGCTACCCCGGCGGCCAGGTGGTGATCTACCGCATCCCCGGGGTCGAGCCCGGCCGCACCCAGGTGAACTGGGTCTTCTACGCCCCCACCCCCGCCTGGCTGAGGCTGGACGGCCCGACCAGCATCCCGGCGGGCAGCCTCACCGACCCGCAGCTGGACGAGCTGCGGCAGCTGGCGGAGCGGCACCTGCCGCCGTACTGGGCCGCCCTGGTCACGCTGACCCCGCGCGAGCGGACCTTCCTGCAGCCGATCTACGACCTGGCGGCCCCGCGCCGCACGGCCGGCCGACTGCTGATCGGCGGGGACGCGGCCACCGTGGTGCGCCCGCACAACACCAGCGGCGTGGTGAAGGCGATGCAGGACGCGCACGCCTTCGAGCTGGCGGGGCGGGAGGCCGGCTCCTGGCCGGCACTGCTGGCCGCCTACGACCGTGAACGGACGGCGGCCGGGCGGGAGTTGGTGGAGCTGGGCCGCACTCTCGGCCGGGCCCAGGTCACCGATGCGCCGGACTGGTCAGGGATGGACGAGCCGGGCATGACCGCCTGGTGGCGGCAACAGCTCACCGGAGGCGGGGGTTTCGGCGGCCAGGCGCTCGGCCGCAC